>CAYRQC010000533.1:0-7795 GCA_964426265.1 uncultured Phycisphaerales bacterium
CGCGCACGAAGTGGGCGTGATCGACCAGCCGGTCCGGTGCCATCGTCCTCGTCCGCGAGAGCGCAACGAGCTACGCCCTCCATGTCGCGTCGGCAACGGACGCGGGGCGCAGCTCGCGAAGGGGAGCCGCGCCGCGACAAAAGCGGTTCACTTCGCGCATTGGGTCCAGATCGCCACGCCGCGCGCCGACCTCCGACTCACTTCTTCGCAACCCCGCCATCCTGAGGCAGGTACTGCTTCACCTTCACCAGTTCGTCTCCACGGCGAGCTACGAAGGCGAACCGGCCGAAGCGGCGGGTGGCGAGCTCCTGCATGACCTGCCCGTGGCTCGCGGAGGACGCATGCACGTCGCCCACGATGAGGATGTCCCCGGCGTGGTCCTCCGAAAGGGTCGCCGCGGCCAGCGTCGCGCGAACCTGCTCCCCTTGCTCCATGTCCATGGGCACCCCGCCGTAGACCAGGAACGCGCGCGGAAAGGCGTGTTGGACATGGGCGATCACCAGCGCGATCGGGCCGAACGTCGGCTTGCCGAACGCGTAGGTCACCACCTGCGGGGTGTCGGGAGCGCGTGCGAGCGCGCTGGCGAGGAGTGCATCGAGCTCCGCGAAGTCGGTCGCGTGCTTCCCGTCGACCGCCGCGTTCCAATGAGTCGTCGTCGGTCCCGATCGCAACACCATCTGGATCCGTGCCGGCGCCTCCTGCGTGACGAGCAACCCTTCCATGGCCGACCCATCCGCTGCGAACGGTGGGCCCGCCTCGAAGCCGTGGCCATCGTCGGGCAGAGCGAGCGCCGTCGGTGGAGCGATCGTGCCGTCCGCGCGGACGACGATCACCATCGACGTGCCGCCGTGGTCGAGCGCGATCCCGCCTTCGGAGATCTGCGGCAGCTCCACGCCGCTCGCGGCCACGAGGTCGGCGATCGTCGATACGGCGCGCGCACGATCGCCTGCGGCGCCCGCCCTCCGGTCATCCGTCTGCGTGGAGCTCGCCGCGCCGCATGCCACCACGGCCAGTGTCACGAAGCCGGCCACGATCTGCGACGGCGCGCGGCGTCGCGACCTCTGCGCACCCAGCAGCAGCTCGATCCGCTCGGCGAGGCTCTTCGCGGGCACGGAGAGGGCGATCGCCGGATCGGCCGCGCCGCGGCGGCTGGCAGTGGCGGCGACGTGCAGCAGGCTTCTCGCGTAGTCCATGGCAGGAATGGCTCCGTTGAAGACGACCGCCTCGTCGACGGCCAGCTCGCGCTCGCGCGCCAGTCGCGCGGCGGCGTTCCAGACGCCGGGATGGAAGCAGAACAGCGTGCGCAACGTGGTGGCGAGCGCTGCGATCCACGGATCGCGTCGGCGCAGGTGAAACAGCTCATGTACGAAGATCGGCGCGAGCAGCGCGCTGCCGGTCGGGTTCGCGGCGTCCGTGCCTACGGTGCTTGGATCGTCGTCGAACAGCGACGCTGGCAGCAGCAGCGTGGGCGACGTCAAGCCGACGATTCCCGGCGAGGCGAACGCGTCGCTGATCCGCAGTGTCGGCGGCGCCACGCCCATGCGCTGCGCGGCTGCAGCGAGCTGCGCCAACGCCCATGCCGGTGCCGGCGCCGCGGCACGCGCCCATGCGGCGCGCCGGCGCCAGCGCACCCACTCGCGCATCGCGAGCAGCGCCACCGCGCTGGCCCAAAGCGGCGCACCCCATCGCCACCATGCGGGCACGCGCCTCTCGCGGGACGAGGCGGCGCGGCCACCATTCGCGATCAGCGCGCCGGCGCCGGTGTCCGCACCGCCGTCGCCAGGTGGCAGCGCTTCGTCGCCCGTCGCCGCTCCTGACGCCTCGCCGTCGCGGCCGACGCTGGACGCGAGCCACGGTGCCACGGTGCGTGCTCCCGCCGCGAACGGCGGTACCAACGGCGCCAACAGCACGCCAAGCCAGAGCGCGTGGCGCAGCTGCGCCGAGCCGCGTCGTTGCAGCCAGCGCGCCGCGACGGCGACGACGAGCCACACGCAGCCGATCCGCCACGCCAGATCGAGGACGTGTGTCGGCAGCTCGGCGGCGTTCACTTGGCGCCTCCGCGTTCGATCAGCTTGCGCAGCACCTCGATCTCTGCGGCGGAAAGCTGCTTGGCATCCGCGATGTAGCCGACCAACGGCTCGAGCGAGCCGTCGAGCACGCGGTCGAGGAACGAGCCGACTGCGCGCGGCAGCAGATCGTCGCGCCGCTTCGCCGCCACGTAGCGCCGCACGCCGGCAGCGTTGCTCGTCTTGAGCAGCCCCTTCTGCTCCATCCGTTCGAGCAGCGTCTTCACCGTCGTGCGCGCCCAACCGGTCGACTTGGCGACCGCAGCGTGGACTTCACGCACCGTGCCCCCGTTCAGGCGCCAGAGCGGTCGCAGCAATGCCCAGTCACTTGCACTCAGATCGGTCGGTTTGGGGGCCATCGAGGAACTCCGCGGCGAGGAAGGTGTCAGGCTTGGGCGTGCCTGATTGGCGACAACTGTAGCCACCTCGTGCCGTTCGGCAACACCGATCGTGATCGAGGATTCCCGTGAGCCGGCGCCGGCGCGACCGGGAACTTCATCCAGGGGCATCGCGACGTGCGAGCAGCCGGCTCCTGGACTCGAGCAACGCCGCCAACACGGCCCGGAACTCATCCCGCAGGAAGGTCGCGCTGAGCAACTGAAGAGCTGACGCGAGTGCACTTGGGAGTCGGTCGAGCTCGATCTCGGCCAATTTTCGCGGCAGGCCGCAGTATTCCGCGAACGCCAGCCAGTCGGCTCGATCGAGGCCGCTCTTCTTGCCGAACACCGGGAGCGCGAGCGGATCGTTCGCGATCACCAAGCTCGTGCTCAACAGGTCGTAGGCCGGCGACACGCGCGGCCGCTTCGGATCGCGCGACAGCAGGGCCAGGTTCTTCAAGTGCAAGTCGCCATTGCCGATCCACCACGAGAAGAGCACCTGGCGAAACAACCGCAACAAGTCGACGCCGGGATCGGCCGCGAAACGGCGGACGATGCGCGCGCACAGCTCGGCGGAGCCCTGGTACTTGTCGCGCGGCAGCTTCTCGGCGAGCTGGCAGAAGTCCTCCATCGGCACGCGGCGTCCACCCTCGCGGTCGAAGCGCTTCACGATCAGCGCGAGCGATCCGTTCCCGAGCTGCACCAGTCCGCAGTCCGCGACTTCGAGGCCGACCATCTTCGCGAGCAGCATGCATGCATGCTCGTTCTGCGGCAGCTCGGGGTAGGTCGCACTCTGCGGCTTCAGGATGTACGCCCCGAGCTCCGCCCGCACGCGCAGCGTCTTCTGGTGCCAACCGAGCGAGACCTTGCTTTGCACACCGGAGAGCGTCGTGCGGCCAGCCATCTGTTGGCCGAACAAGTAGAGGTGCTCGGGATCGACTTCGATCGTCGGTACGCGCGCGGAACCGAAGATCGTGGTTGCGCACGCGGCATGGGTGCCGCCATCGCCGCCCATTTCGCGTGCGCAGATCAGGCAACGCTCACCCACGCGGCGTCTCCACTGACGCCGCCTCGGATTCGATGCGCACCGCGCCGATGCAGTCACGGCACAGTGCGAGCAGGAGCCCGAAGCTGTCGTCCGCGGCGAGCTTGAGCGTCGAGATCGAGATGTCGAACAGCCAACCTTCGGGCAGCAGACCCGCGAAGAACGGGTGAAGGCCGCGTGAGGTGTGAGGCGTTTCTCGCAAGGGCAAGGTCAGGCTGATCGGCTGCGCATCAGCGCGCCCGAGCCAGCTCGCGGCGTAGCGGAAGCTCATGCCGTCCGCCGTCTCGTCGATCGTTCCGGCCACCTCGCGATCGAGGAAAACGACTCCGCGACGAGTCACGACGTAGCGCCGACGGAGTCGCTGACGTCCGGTCGCGGCGCATCGACCACGCCGACCCGTTTGCCGAACACCGCGAGCACCGCGGCGACCTTGTCGAGCCGCAGCGATCCCTTTCCGCGTTCGAGCTCCGACAGGAAGCGGCGACCGACGCCGGCGAGCAGCGCCAGGTCTGCTTGCGTCATTTGGTTGGATTCACGTCGCTCGCGAACTGTGCGGGCGATGTCGTCGATGGCTGTGGTGGATTCGTTCCCGATCGGGTGCATGTCGGACATGTTTCAGTCCACGATGGCTTGGATCACTACTATCGTACGATAGTGATCCTTATCGGGATCATGAACCATGTCTTGTCAGAGTCTTCCGACTCTAGGACGAATGCTACGGTCACAAAGATCCCGATCGGGATCATAAATGTCGTCGAAACAAGGTCAAGGCGGCGACTTCGTCAGCTTGATGACGACGGATCCATCGGACGCAATCGCCGCCGCGGCCGCGGCCCCTTCGAGTTCGAAGGCGGGATCGAGGGGCGTGACCGCCGAGGTGGCCACTTCCGTCGCGCCCGCTGTTGCACTCCGCGTCGCGTTCGCCTTCGCGAGTGCTGCCAGCAGCTCCGCCGCCGGCGTCGGCGTGCGCAGCAGCAGCTCGTGCGTCGTGTCGTCGGCGAGGATCTCGATCTCGCCCGTCGTCGTGTGGAGCGAGACGCCGCCGAACGTGAAGAGCGTCGGGCTCATGCCGAAGAGGCGGCGGCCGGGGCCGACCCGCAGCACGCCAAACGGCGTGTAGGAGGCCGGCGCGAGCGGGCCGCGCCAGAGCTGCGAGACGTCGAAGCGCACGAGTGTTCCGGGGCCGGAGAGCACGCTCGCGATCCGGGCGTCGCGCTGCTTCGTGGCTTCCGCGGCCACTCCGCGCTTCGCCATCACGAGCAGCGGAAACGCGGAGTCTTTTTCGAGGGCGTCGGCGCGCTCGCCAAGCTCCGCCGCGGCCGGGTCGCCGAGCGCCTCGAGCAGCAGCTCGTGCAGCGTCCGGCCGCTCACGACGGCCGCCTTCCACTCCGGCGCCAACCGATCGAGCAGCCGTGCCTGCGCCGCGCCGAAGAAGTAGCAGCGGCGCCGCACGACGGCGGTGCCAAACGTGCCACCGTTCACGCCCATCGTGTGGCGCGCGAGATGGCCGAGCTGGATCGTCTTCTGGTCGAGCTCGTGCGCGATGTCGTCCGGGAAGCGGAAGCCCTTCGACGCCGCGACCACCTCGGGCGCGACGCCGTGGGCGAGCCACAGCTCGAGCGCGCGCCACTCGACATAGGTGGCGAGCCCCTCGTTCAGCTCGTTGGCGTCCTCGGCGCGCACGATCTGCGCGGGGAGATCGACGCGTCGCCGCGCGCGCTCGCCGAGGAAGGCGATGGTGTGCTCCTCGACCTCGTCGATCGACTCCGCCTTCAATGCCGCGAGCAACGCCCCGCCCTCCAGATGCAAGTGGGCGCTCCGCTCCGCGTCGAGATCGGGGTAGTCGGCGAGGTCGAGCTCGCTGTAGCTCGGGATCCTGAGGTGGGCGTCGGCGAAGGCGTGGAACCCTTCGTGCACTTGGACGGCGAGGTTGTAGGCGTCGTTGATGCCGTCACGTGCGCCGCGGTCGGTGACCACGAGCGTCCGCACGCCGTTGATCGCCGTCGTGGTGTCCATGCCGACATCGAAGACGGTGGTGCCGCGGCGGATGAGGAGCGGTTCGTCGCCGATCGGGTTGCTCCCGATCCAGCGCACGAAGTCGGGCGGCGGCCGCGGGTAGCGGACGAGCACCTCGGCCACCTTCGGGTTCAGCATCAGCGCCGGGAGGTCGCCGAGCCGGTAGCCCGGCCAGATCTCCGCTTCGTGCTCCGCGACCAGCCGGCACGCCTCGCGCCACTGCAGCAGCGTCACGGGATCGATGCCGAGATCGGTCGGCGCGACCTCCGATGTCTGGGCGGCGAGCGCTGCGACCCACGCGACCCCCACGACACTCCACGCAGACGAAGCCGCCATGGCCTTCTCCGTACGACGACGAGCCCCTCGTACGGAACACGCCGCCGCGACGCTGGGCCGAATTCGCGGTGCCCCGCGCCGCGACGCCGTGCCACCGTGACAACGGTCAGAACTGCCACTCCGCCGCCACCATCAAGCTGCGCCCCGTTGCGTCGATGCCGGAGCCATGGACGCGGTAGCGCCAGTTGAAGAGGTTCTCGAGGCCGGCGGTGAGCCAGAGGCGGCGTACCACCTCGACTCCGGCGCGCAGGTTGAACGTCCACCACGCGGGTGTGCCGTGATCGGGGAAGCGTGGATCGAGACGGTCGGTGTCGGTGATCCGGCGCTGCGCGAGCGCGCCCCGCGCGAACGCCTCGGCGTACCACGGATGCGGCTCCGCCGGCGCCAGGCTGCGAGGTTCGCCGCGTCGCTCGTCACCCGTGATTCGCCAGCCAAGCAACCCTTCCGGCGGCGGCACCTTGCTCACCGGCTCGTTCGCGCTCTTGTTGCGGCCGAAGTTGGCGAACGCCTGGAAGAGGAGCGAGTGGCGGAGCTCCGCCGAATCGGCGTCGATCATCACCTGTTCGAGCGCAAGTTCGCCCGAGTAGATGATCGCGCGGTCGGCGTTGTCGACGACGAAGAAGTTGGTGCCGCCCTGGTTGAACGCGAACTGGTTGGTGAGCAGGTCGTCGTACCACGCGACCGCGAGCGCCAGTGAAGCGCGGGTGTGCGGGTCGATGTGCTTCGCGCCGGCTTCGAGATTCCAGACCTTCTCGGGGCCGACGTCGAGGCTCGGGACGCGGTTGCCCGCGGCGAAGTCGCCGACCACGGCGAGGTCATCGAGATTGGGCGCCCGAAAGCCGCGCGACAACGATCCGTAGAGCGAACGCGCGTCGTCGAGTTCCTTGGTCACGCCGGTGGCAAAGGTGACGTCGTCGTAGCTTTTGTCGAACGCTCCGAACGGGCCAGCCGTGCCGACGGTGAGCCCCTGGAAGTCGAGGTCGACCGAGATTCGCGAGTAGCGCACGCCGTTCACCCACTCCCAGCCGTCGGCGAATTGCCACTCGTCCTGGACGAAGACGCCGAGGGTGTCGTAGGTCGCGCCATCGGGATAGCGCGGGGTCGAGGCGGTCCACGTGTTGGTGGCGGAGTTGAAGGTGTTGCTGTCGGAGTCGATGCGCTCGAAGTAACCCTCGCCACCGAGCGTGAGCAGATGATCGGGATTCCAGCGGATGCCGGCATGGGCGGAGAGGCCGGGCGCGATGAGCTCGTCGCGCTCGACGGTCGTCTTGGTGGGGGACGAGGTCCTCACGCGGTGGCGACCCTCGACGGGGGCGTTGAGGCTCGCGGTCGTCTCGAACGACTCGAGCGTCGCGCCTTGGTCCTCGTGGCGGTAGCGCAGGCTGTACCAGCGCAGCTTCTGCGGATCGGACTCGCGCACGAGATCGGACGGGTTCGGGTTCTCCTCGTTGGGGATGACCCGCTCGCTGGTCGGCACGTTCCACTGACGGCTGTAGAGCGTCGTGAAGTCGACGGTGTCGTGGTCGGTGAGGCGGCGGACGAGGGTGAGATTGAGGTCGCGCTCGCGGTAGCCGGTCGGCTCCTGCTCGCCACTCGTGTCATTGGCGTGGAGCGGGTCGCCGCCGATGCGGCCGGCGGAGAGGTCGCCGAGATGGCGCGACGTGATACCGGCGAAGAGGCCCCAGCCGTCGAGCTCGGCGTCGGCATCGGCGTGGGCGAGGATCCCCTCGTTCGCCGTGTCGTATTGGAAGCGGAGCCGACCGCCCCAGCCGTTGAGGCCGTCGATCGCCGGCCGGTGGCCGAGCAGGTTGATCGCGCCGCCCATCGCGTCGGAGCCGTAGAGCACCGACGCCGGCCCGTGCACGACCTCGATCGCGTCGAGCGCGAACAGGTCAATTGAGTTCAAGTACTGATGGTTGCGGCGGAAGGTCGTGTTGCTGAAACGCTGGCCGTCG
>CAYRQC010000534.1:0-11092 GCA_964426265.1 uncultured Phycisphaerales bacterium
GTAGTCGGGATCGATGACGCCGTCGGGACGCACCGTGAGGGTCGAATTGAACTCCGGGTGCAGGAGATCCGCGATGCTGACCTGGTCGCCGATACCGAGGTAGTACTGCTCGTTGATGTCGCCGACGTAGCGCGCGCCGAATCCGCGCTCGTTCAAGAGCTGCAAGGTCCGCGCGTCGTCCGTCGTGACGCAGCCGCCGAACGCTAGCGGCAGCAGCGCGAGCACGACCAAGCGCGTCGGGGTAGGCCTCACGATCTCTCCTCGTTCCTCATTCCGGTCGGCGCGCGCCTGGGAGCTGCTCTCCCTTCGGCCTCGGACGGCCCTCGGTTTTAAACGACCGCCCCGGGACTTCAGTGCCTGGGGGGCCCCTCGGGCGACAACCGACCGCCGTACTGCCTTGCATAGTAGTCGCGGTAGCTCCCGGAACGGATCGCCGCGACCCACTCGGCGTGCGCCTGGTACCAGCCGACCGTGGCGCCGAGGCCTTCGCCGAAGCGCCGCGTCGCGACGAAGCCGAGCTCCGCCTTGGCCTTGCCGGCATCGATGGCGTAGCGCCGATCGTGGCCGGGACGATCGGCCACGTACTGGATCAGTCGCTCGTCCTTGCCGAGGAGGCGCAGGATCGTGCGGACCACGTCGAGGTTGGTCACCTCGCAGTCGCCGCCGAAGTTGTAGATCTCCCCCAACCGGCCGCGTTCGAGCGCCAGCAACAGCCCCTCGCAGTGGTCATCGACATGGATCCAGTCGCGCACCTGGAGGCCATCGCCGTAGACCGGCAGCGGCTGGTCGTGGAGCGCGTTGACGATCATCAGCGGGATCAGCTTCTCGGGGAACTGCCACGGCCCGTAGTTGTTCGAGCAGCGGCTGATGATTGCGGGGAAGCCGAAGGTGTGGATCGCGGCACGCACCAGCAGGTCGGAGGCCGCCTTGCTCGCCGAGTAGGGCGAGTTGGGGGCGAGCGGTGTCGTCTCGCTGAAGCGACCGGTCGGTCCGAGCGCGCCGTAGACCTCATCGGTCGAGACGTGGAGGAAGCGCCGGACCTTGCGTTCGCGCGCGACATCGAGCAGGTTCTGGGTCCCGAGCACGTTGCTCTGGATGAAGATCGCCGGCTCGAGGATCGACCGGTCGACGTGCGACTCCGCGGCGAGATGGGCGACCACGTCGATTGGGTGGCGGTCGAAGAGGCGGGCGAGCGCCGGCCGATCGGCGAGGTCGACGCGCTCGAAGGCGTAGCGCGGGTCGCCTTCGACGTCGGCGAGCCGCGCGAGATCCCCCGCGTAGGTGAGCGCATCGACGTTCACCACGCGCCACTCGGGACGGGTCGCGAGCACACGCCGCACCAGGTTCGCGCCGATGAAACCGGCGCCGCCGCTGATCAGGAGGGTGGTCATGCTCTCTGGGTCGAACCTCAGATTCGAAGCTCGCCAAGATAGCAGCGCAGCCCCTCCTCCCATGGCGGCAGCAGCTCACCATGCGTCTGTTCGAGCCGGAGATTGCGCAGGACACCGTAAGCCGGCCGTGGCGCGGGGCGCGGAAACTCGGCGGTCGTGCACGGATCGACGCGCGTCGGAAGCTGCGCGGCCGCAACGATGGCGCACGCGAACTGGTACCAAGTCGCCTCGCCCCGTGCGGAGAGGTGCCAGATGCCCGACGCCGCGTCCGCCATGAGCAACCGCCAGAGGCCCGCCGCGAGGTGACCCGACCAGGTCGGGCAGCCGCGCTGATCGTCGACGACTCGCAAGGTGGGCCGCTCGCGCGCCGCCTTCAGGATGGTGTCGACGAAGTTGCGACCGCCGGCCCCGAACACCCACTGCGTGCGCACCACCAACACGCGACCGCCACGGGCCAGCGCTTCCCGCTCGGCGAGGAGCTTGGAGCGCCCGTAGACCGAGAGCGGGCCGGTCGGGTCGTCCTCGACATAGGGCTCACGCTTGGTGCCGTCAAAGACGTAGTCGCTCGAGAGGCAGAGGCAGGCGGTCCCGACTCGTAGCGCTGCATCGACCACGTTGGCCGTCCCGAACTGGTTCACGCGGTAGGCGCGATCGGGCTCCTTCTCGCAGCCGTCGACATCGGTCATCGCGGCGGCATGGATCACCCAGTCGGGCCGCGCCGCGGCGATCACGGCGAGCGTCCGCTCGCGGTCGGTGACGTCGAGATCGGAGTGGAGGAGCGCCGTCAGCTCGACTGACTCCGGCCGCGTCCGCGCGAGCGCCGTTCCGAGGATGCCGCCCCCACCGGTCACCACCACCCGCACGGCGTGCTCCTCTCGCTCACTCACCCGAGGTTGGCGCCGCCGTCGCGCACCAGCGTGCTCGCCTTGTAGAGCGACTCGAAGGTACCGGCATCACTCCACCAGCCTTCGACCTTGTCCCATTGCAGCTCGCCCTTCGCGAGATAGGCGTTGTTGACGTCGGTGATCTCGAGCTCGCCGCGGCCGCTGGGTTTCAGCGTCCGGATCACCTCGAAAACCTGGGAGTCGTAGAAGTAGATGCCGGTGACGGCGAGGTTGCTCTTCGGGTGCTTGGGCTTCTCGACGATGCCCACCACGCGATCGCCCTCGATCTCGGCGACGCCGAAGCGCTCCGGATCGGGAACCTCCTTCAGCAGGATGCGCGCGCCGCGCGCCTGGGCACGGAAGCGCTCGACCGACGGCCGGATCGTCCGTTGCAGGAGGTTGTCGCCGAGCACCACGGCGAGCCGCGCGCCGCCGACGAAGCCCTCGGCGAGCCGCAGCGCATCGGCGATGCCACCTTCGCCTTGCTGATAGGCGTAGTAGATCCGCGCGCCGAAATCGCTGCCCGAGCCGAGCAGCTTCAGGAAGTGGCCCGCCGAGTCACCGCCGGTGACGATCAACACATCGGTCACGCCGCCCTTCACCAGGCACTCGAGCGGGTAGTGGATCATCGGTCGCTGGTAGACCGGCAGCAGGTGCTTGTTGGTCACCTTGGTGAGTGGCATCAGCCGACTGCCGAGCCCGCCGGCGAGGATCACGCCCTTGATGGCACTCATGCGATTCCTCGAACTCCGTGACCCGCCGTGCGCTCGCGGTACCACGCCAGCGTGCGCGCCAGGCCGTCGCTGAAGGAGTAGCGCGGCTCGAAGCCGAGTCGCGCACGAATCTGGCGGATGTCGGCGGCCGAGCGCACGATGTCACCGGTTCGCGGCGGCCCGAAGCGCGGCGTGGCCGAGCCGCCGACCAGCTCGGCGAGCGACCGGTGGAGCTCGAGCAGCGTCCGCGATGTTCCGGTGGCGACATTCAGCACCGAACCCGCGGCGCCCTCGACGCTCGCGGCGCGGCGCAAGGCGTCGACCACGTCGCCGACGTAGACGAAGTCGCGCGTCTGTTGACCGTCACCGAAGAGCGTCGGCGGCTCGCCGCGCAGCAGCCGCTCGCAGAAGATCGAGATGACCCCCGAGTAGGGCGAGCCGGGATCCTGGCGCGGTCCGTAGACGTTGAAGAAGCGGAGCGCGACCGTCGCGAGCCCGTGCGCCTCGCCGTAGCTCGCGAGATAGTGCTCGCCGAGCAGCTTCTGGGCGGCGTACGGCGATTTCGGCTGCGGCGTGCGCGTCTCGGCGACCGGTTTCTCACCGGCATCGCCATAGACGGCGCATGAGCTCGCGAAGACCAACCGCCGCGCCTTGGCGCGCGCCGCCGCGACCACCACGTTGAGGGTCCCCGTCGCGTTCACCGCGTGGCAGTAGGCCGGCTCGTCGAAGCTGCGCGGCACCGAAGGACAGGCGGCGAGGTGATAGATGACCTCGGCGCCTTGCAGCGCGCGCAGCACCAGCGCCTCGTCGGTGATCGAGCCGCGGACCAGCTCGACTCGGCCCGCGAACGGCGCGAGGTTCTCTTCGCGACCCGACGACAGGTCGTCGAGGACGCGCACGCTCTCCCCCGCCGCAATCAGCTCACCGACGAGGTGCGAGCCGATGAAGCCGGCACCGCCCGTGACGACGATCACAGACCACCTCCCGACGCGAAGAAGCGCTCGATCTGGTCGACGATTCGCTCCGCCGCTCGGCCGTCCCATAGCTCCGGCTGACGGAAGGTGGCCGGATCCTTGGCGAGCATCACGCGCGCGCAGCTCTGGATGCGCTCGGCGTCGTTGCCTGCCAGCACGTTCCCGCCGCACTCGACCGTCACCGGTCGTTCGGTGTTCTCGCGCAGCGTGACGACCGGCACTCGGAGCACCAGCGCCTCCTCCTGGACCCCGCCCGAGTCGGTGAGGATCAAGCGTGCCCGCGCCATCGCCGCCATGAACTCGACATAGCCGAGCGGCGGCATGAGCTTGATCCGCGGGTCGCTGCGCACCGTTTCCGCGAGCCCGAAGTCGGCGAGCCGCTTCTCGGTGCGCGGATGGACCGTCCATACCAACGGCAGCTCGGCCGCAATCGCCCGCAGTGCGGTCAGGATCGCGCGCAGCGGCTGCTCCTCGTCGACGTTGCTCGGCCGGTGGAGCGTGACCAGGCAGTAGCGCTCCGGCCAGTCGGCAGGCCGCGGCCGCTCCGTGGCGATCGCCCGGAACTTCACCAGCGTGTCGATCATCGTGTTGCCGACGAGCGCGACACGCTCCATGCGCGCGCCTTCGCGGCGGAGATTCACGACCCCCGACGGCTCGGTCACGAAGAGCAGCGACGAGAGGGCGTCGGTCGCCAATCGGTTGAGCTCCTCCGGCATGCCGCGATCGAAGCTGCGCAGCCCCGCCTCGACGTGGGCGACCGGGATTCCAAGCTTCACCGCGGCCAGCGTCGCCGCCAGTGTCGAGTTGACGTCGCCGACTACCAGCACCAGCTCCTGCGGATTCGCGACCAGCCACTCCTCGAAGAGCGCCAGCACCTGCGCCGTCTGCTTGCCATGACTGGCCGAGCCGACTCCGAGGTCGGCGTCGGGTGTCGGGAAACCGAGATCGCGCAGGAACGAGCCGGCCATCTTCTCGTCGTAGTGCTGGCCGGTGTTGACCAGCTTCACGGCGAACCCGCCGCGCCGCTGCAGGGCGTGCAGCACCGGCCCGGCCTTCATGAAGTTCGGGCGGGCACCG
This sequence comes from uncultured Phycisphaerales bacterium, assembly GCA_964426265.1. GTDB lineage: Bacteria > Planctomycetota > B15-G4 > B15-G4 > SIAN01 > SIAN01. Next base: position 5,040 of record CAYRQC010000534.1, read on the forward strand.
ACGACGATCGTGACGCGGCGGCTGGCGACCACGGGGTCAGCGCGTTCCGCCGGCGGCTTCGGCGGCCAGCTCGGCGCGCAACCACTGGACGAAGCGCCGCATGCCCTCCGGCAGCGCGACCTTCGGGTCGTAGCCGAGGACGGTCCGCGCGCGCGTGATGTCGGCGCAGGTGGACGGCACATCGCCCGCCTGATCGGGCAACGCGTCGACCTTCGCCGCGACTCCGAGCTCGCGCGCGAGCAGCTCGAGCAGCTCCTTCAGCGAGTAGGTCTGCGACTCGCCGAGGTTGTAGACACCGAACCCCTCGTCGTGGTCGACCGCCTTCACCACGCCATCGAGGATGTCGTCGACATAGGTGTAGTCGCGCACCGACGAGCCGTCGCCAAAGCGCGGGATCGGCTGGCCGCCGAGCATCAGGCGCGCGAACTTGTGGATCGCCATCTCAGGCCGTTGGCGCGGGCCATAGACCGTGAAGAAGCGCAGCACCGTGACGCGCAGACCGTGCAGTGCGTGCCACGTGTGGCAGAGCAGCTCGGCGGCGCGCTTGGTGGCCGCGTAGGGCGAGATCGGGCGGTCGGCCGGCTCGTCCTCGCGGAACGGCGACTTGCTGCTCGTGCCGTAGACCGAGGAGGTACCGCCGTAGATCAGCCGCTGGCACCCGGCCGCGACCATGGCGTCGAGCAGGTTCACGGTGCCGGTGACGTTCACGTCGACGTAGAGCTGCGGCTTGCTGATCGAGGGGCGCACGCCCGCCTGCGCCGCGAGGTGGACGACCCGCTCGGGGCGCGTCCGCGCGACGACGTCCAGGATCGCCGCGCGCTCGCGCAGATCGGCCTCAACCAGTGTGAAGCGGGGATTCGCGAAGGCGCCGCGCAGGTTGCGCCGCTTGATCGCCGGATCGTAGTAAGGGTCGAAGCTGTCGAGCCCGACCACGCGATCGCCACGTGCGAGCAAGCGATCAACCAGATGCGATCCGATGAAGCCGGCGGCGCCGGTGACCAAGATTGCGGCCATGAGGCTTGAGAGGCTTCCGTCCGTTGGGTTCTCAGAGCTTGAGGATGCGCGCCTTCGACGGCTTGCCCTTGGTGGCATTGCGCGAGTCGACCACCAGCGTGCAGTGGTCGAGCACGGTGGCGAGATCGAGCGCGCTGTGGTCGGTCACGATCACCGCGCAGTCGAGCTTGCGGCAGAAGTCGGCCGTGAGCGCGACCGACTTCAGCTTGCCCCACTCGAGCGTCACTTCGGGGGCGTGCGGGTCGTGGTAGCTCACCTCGGCACCACGCTCGCGCAGCTTGCTCGCGATGTCGAACGCCGGCGACTCGCGGACGTCCGAGACGTCGCGCTTGTAGGCGAAACCGAGGATGCAGATCTTGGCGCCGCGCACCGACTTCTCGTCGTCGTTCAGCCCGCGTGCCACCTTCTCGACGATGAACTCGGGCATCGCCGAGTTGACGTCGCCCGCCAGCTCGATGAAGCGCGCCTTGGTGTGGAGCGTGCGCATCTTCCACGAGAGATAGAACGGGTCGATCGGGATGCAGTGGCCGCCCAAACCGGGGCCGGGATAGAAGGGCAGGAAGCCGAACGGCTTGGTCGCCGCGGCGTCGATCACCTCCCAGACATCGATCCCGAGCCGTTCACAGAGGATCGCGATCTCGTTCACCAGGCCGATGTTCACCATCCGGAAGGTGTTCTCGAGGATCTTCACCATCTCCGCCGTGGTGGCGCTGCTGACCGGCACGACCTTGTCGAGCGCCGCCGCGTAGAGCGCATGCGTCGCCTCGGAGCACTTGTCGGTCACGCCGCCGACCACCTTGGGCGTGTTGCGGACGTTGAACCGCTTGCTGCCGGGATCGATGCGCTCGGGGGAGAAGGAGAGGAAGTAGTCCTTGCCGACCTTCCACTGCTTGCCCTGCGCCTCGGAGAGCCGCGGCATCACCACCTCGACCGTCGTGCCCGGATAGGTCGTGCTCTCCAGCACGACGAGCTGGCCGGGCTGCAGCCGCTTCTCGACCTCGAGCGTCGCGTTCACGATGTAGCTGATGTCGGGATCGCCGCTCTTGTTCAACGGCGTCGGCACACAGACGATCACTGCGTGCGCCTTCCGGAGCTCGTCGAAGTCGGTGGTGGCGCGGAAGCGCTTGCGGTCGAGCTGCGCCTTCAACTGCTCGGCGGTGATGTCGTCGACGTAGCTCTTGCCCTTCTGCAACGACTCGACGCGGCGGACGTCGATGTCGAGCCCGATCACGTCGAACCCCTGCTCGGCGAAGGCGAGGCAAAGCGGCAAGCCGACGTAGCCGAGGCCGAGCACGGCCACGGTCGCGTTCTTGGCGGCGATCTTCTCGAGCAGCTCTTTGTGCGTCATGGCAGCGTGGATCAACCGAGGACCAGGGGACCGGCGGCCTTCAAGCGCCGCTCGAAGTCGGGGAGCGTGAGCTTCAGCCCCTCCTCGAGCGACACCTTCGGCTCCCAACCGAGCTTGGAACGGGCGCGCGTGATGTCGGGCTGGCGGATCTTCGGGTCGTCGACGGGCAGCGGCTTGGTGACGATCCGGCTCTTGCTCTTCGTGAGCTCTTTCACCTTCTCCGCGAAGGTCAAGATCGACATCTCACGCGGGTTGCCGACGTTCACCGGATCGGTCTCCTTCGAGAGCGCGAGGCGGTAGATGCCGTCGACCAAGTCGGTGACGAAGGTGAAGCTGCGCGTCTGCGAGCCGTCGCCGTAGACGGTGATGTCCTGCCCTTGCAGCGCCTGGGTCATGAAGGTCGGCAGCGCCCGGCCGTCGTTCAGCCGCATGCGCGGGCCGTAGGTGTTGAAGATGCGCACTATGCGCGTCTGCACACCGTGGAAGCGGTGGTAGGCCATCGTCATCGCCTCGGCGAAGCGCTTGGCCTCGTCGTAGACACCGCGCGGGCCGACCGGGTTCACGTTGCCCCAGTAGCTCTCCCGCTGCGGATGCTCGAGCGGATCACCGTAGACCTCGGAGGTCGACGCAATCAGGAACACCGCCCCCTTCGCCTTCGCGAGGCCAAGCGCCTTGTGCGTCCCGAGCGATCCGACCTTGAGCGTCTGGATCGGGTAGTCGAGGTAGTCCTTCGGGCTCGCGGGCGAGGCGAAGTGATAGATGAAGTCGACCTTCCCCTCGACGTGGATGAAGTTGGTCACGTCGTAGTGGATGAAGCTGAATGCCCGGTTCTTGAAGAGGTGCTCGATGTTGCTGAGGTCGCCGGTCAGCAGGTTGTCGAGCACGATCACCTCGTGCCCCTCGGCGAGCAGGCGCTCCGCGAGATGGCTGCCGAGGAAGCCGGCGCCGCCGGTGATGACCGAACGAGCCATTAGTCGTCCCACTCCTGGTTCCGCGGGTAGCCGAGCGCCACGCGCGTCAAACGAATCGTCTCTCCTGGCGCGAGCACGACGCGTGCTCCGCAGGCCCGAGCAATTCCCGGGATCGTGCCGTTCGCGGTGAGCTCCACCGCCTCGCCGGCGCCGCCGAGCGCGATCTGCTCAGGTGCCTGCACGCGCAGGCGACCGTGCTGTTCGTCGAAGAGCGACGTCTCCCGCACGAGATGGCGCACGAAGGCCGCCGGCTCCGCGAGCACCGGCAGGAAGACGCCCTGTCCCGGCTGTAGCAGGATGGTGCGCTCGCCGAGGTAGGGGCTGCGCACGACGACCGGCTCGGGACCCGTGTCGCGGATCTCGAGCGCGCGCTGGTCGTGATCGCGCAGGGTGATCCGTGATGCACGGCCCGCCAGCTGGTTGCCACCCGGCAGCGTGAGGACCGTGTCGATCCCGGCACCCCCGAAGTAGAGCTCGGCCGTGCGGGCGAGCTCGACAATCTCGAGCTGCCGCGGAACCGCCAGCGCATCGCTCTGCATTCGCCAGATCGCCTGGCCGTCGAACCGGTAGTGCGCGCCGTCGGCGTAATCGACGATCGCACACGACTTCGCGCCCTGCCTCACTTCGTCGCCGACCGCCAGCTCGAGCTCCTTGTCCCAGAACTCGAGGTCGCGCCGACGACCATCCGCCAGCACCACTTGCACCGCATCCGAGGTCCGCGTGAGCCGCGCGAGCCGCGTCGCGGGATCGATCGTCTCGCTCGGGCTCTCCGTTGGCAGCGGAAACGGCGTTTCTGGGCCGACGGGAGTGGTCGCCGGTCGCTCGGCCGAGAGCCGGTGCAGCAGATCGTCGAGTGCCTGGGTCGGCGAGCGCTGGTCCTGCTCTTGGGGGGCGGCTGGCGGGACACCTTGCGAACTGGAGCCTGGCGCGGCGGGCGGTGCCGGCGCGACGGGTGCCGGCGCGACCGGGGTCTCCTGCGGCGGCGGCAGAACTGTGCTGGGCCCACCGCTGAACGAATCGCCGACGAGCGCACCGCCGGCCGACCCGATCAAGTTCGCCAGCAACACGGAAAGAAAACTCATCCTCTGCCCACCTCTGCCGAACCACAAAGCGCCGGCCCAACCTATCGACCGGAGCCCGGGTCACACCTGACCCGATCGCCCCCCACGAGTGCCTACACGGTGAGATGCGTCTCGACGTAGCTCGTGTCCATCTTGGCGAACCTGAACGCCTCGCTCCGGAGAATCTCCTTGTGGAGCGGAATCGTCGTCTTGACCCCCTCCACGACGAACTCGTCGAGCGCCCGCAACATCGTCTGGATCGCCTCTTCACGCGTCTCGCCACGCACGATCAGCTTGCCGATCATCGAGTCGTAGAAGGACGGGATCTGGTAGCCGGCATGCGCATGCGAGTCGAGCCGTACGTTGCGGCCGCCCGGCGCGATCCAGCCGGTGATCACACCTGGCGACGGCTTGAAGCCGTTCGCCGGGTCCTCGGCGTTGATCCGGCACTCGATCGAGTGGCCGGCGAACCGGATCTCCTCCTGCTTCCACGGCAGCCGCTCGCCGGCGGCCACGCGCAGCTGCGCCTCGATCAGGTCGATCCCGGTGACCTCCTCGGTGACGGGATGCTCCACCTGGATGCGCGCGTTCACCTCCATGAAGTAGTAGCGGCCCTCCTGGTCGAGCAGGAACTCCACCGTGCCGGCGTTGTAGTAGCCGGCCTGTCGGCAAAGCGCGCGCGCCGCCTCCCCCATCTGTTCGCGCAGCTCTGGCGTCACGACCGGCGAGGGCGACTCCTCGATCAGCTTCTGGTGGCGCCGCTGCGTAGTGCAATCGCGTTCGCCGAGGCTGACGACGTTGCCGTGCATGTCGCCGATGAACTGCACCTCGATGTGGCGCGCCCGCTCGACCATCTTCTCGAGGTAGACACTGCTGTCGCCGAAGGCCGCCTCCGCCTCGCTGCGCGCCGCGAAGTAGCCGTTCACCAGCGACACGTCGTTGTGGGCCATGCGCATGCCGCGGCCGCCGCCACCCGACACCGCCTTGATCATCACCGGGAAGCCGAGCTGCTTGGCGACCGCCAGCGCGTCGGCGTCGCTCGCAACCGGCCCGTCGCTGCCGGGAATGATCGGCACGCCGGCCTTCTTGGCGGTCTCCTTCGCCTTCGACTTGTCGCCCATCAGGTCGATCGCTTCAGGCGGCGGACCGATGAACGTGATGTTGCAGCTGCGGCAGACCTCAGCGAAGTGGGAGTTCTCCGAAAGGAAGCCGTAGCCGGGATGGATCGCGTCGACGTCGGCGATCTCGGCGGCGCTGACGATGCTCGAGATGTCGAGGTAGCTGAGAGCGGAGCGCGCCGGTCCGATGCAGATGGTGTCGTGGGCCATCCGCAGGTAGCGCGCCCCTTTGTCCGCTTCCGAGCAGACCGCCACCGCCTCGATCCCGAGCTGGTGGCATGCGCGCATCACGCGCAGCGCGATCTCGCCGCGGTTGGCGATCAGGATGCGTCGGAACATCGTCCGGTCAGACCGGCTGGATCACGAAGAGCGGCTGGCCGTACTCGACGGCCTCACCGTTCTCGACCAGGACCTGGACGACCTTGCCGGCCCGCTCGGCCTTGATCTCGTTCATCACCTTCATCGCCTCGATCACGCAGAGCACCGACTCGGGCTTGACGCTGTCGCCCTCCATGACGAACTGCTTCGCCTCGGGCGAGGG
>CAYRQC010000535.1:0-7730 GCA_964426265.1 uncultured Phycisphaerales bacterium
CTTTCTCGCGCGTCACGCGCATGAGCCACGGACCACCCTCCCAACTCATCGTGGGCGCGATCGTGCGGCCGAGGTATTCGGTGCGCGGTGGCGGAAGCGGCGGCGAAAGCGGTGACGCGAGTGGTGAAGCGGGTGCCGGAGGCGCCGGCGTCGGAATTGGCGGCGACTCCTGCGCCGGCAGCGCGAACACCGCCGCGATCGTGAGGAGCCACGCCGCCGCGGCGTTCCTGCCGAACCGGCGGATCGTGGACGGTGCCTCGGTGGAGCTCGCCATCGACCTCTTCATCGCTCTCGCCATCGCACCCTTCGATGAACTCATCGTATCGTTGCCCGGCATGACCGCCCGCGTCGCCGATCATCGCCGCTGCTACCCATCGTGGTCACTCCTCGCGGCGCTGAGCGCGCTCGGTGGCTGTGGCGCCGACGACGCGAATCCAGGCGGCGGAGCGACCAGCGAGGCAGCGCGTTCGCCGGCACCGCTCGCGGCTGCGTGGCGGCCGAACGTGCTGGTCGTGACGCTCGACACGACGCGCGCCGATGCACTTGGCTGCTATGGCGGTCCGGCCTGGGCGACGCCGACCCTCGATGCGCTCGCGGCGCGCGGCATCCGTTTCGACCGCGTGCGCGCTGCGGCACCGGTCACCATGCCCTCCCATGCGACGCTCTTCACCGGCAACTACCCGTTCCAACACGGCGTCCGCGACAACGGGACCTTCATCCTCGGTGACGAGGCGCACACGCTGGCCGAGCGGCTGAAAGAAGCGGGCTACGCGACGATGGGGATCCCGGCGGCGTTCGTCGTCGACTCGTCGTTCGGGCTGAATCAGGGCTTCGACCACTACACCGACCTGCCGCAGACCGAAGCGACCGGTGGCGTGGAAGGCGACGCGCGACCCGCCGAGCAGGTGGTGACCCTCGCGCTCGAGCTGCTGGCTCATCACGATCCGGGCCGGCCGTTCTTCCTCTGGACCCACTTCTTCGACGCCCACTTTCCCTACTCGCCACCGGCCGACCTCGAAGTGGCCCATCCCTTCGTCGACGACTCGGTGCGCAAGGCGGGGCTCCAGGTGCGACGCGCCAAGCACCAGTACCAGCTCGAGGTGGCGCGCGTCGATCGCGCGCTCGCGCGACTGCTCGCGGCGCTCGATCGGTTCGGCGGCGCCGAGCAGACGTTGATCGTGGTCGTCGGCGACCACGGCGAGGGGCTCGGCGAGCATGGCGAGGCGACCCACGCGGCGCTCGCCTACGACGCGACACTGCGCGTGCCGTGGCTGATCGCCCACGCGAAACTGCCGGCCGGGCGCGTCGTCACCGATGACGTCGCGACCGTCGATCTGACGCCGACGCTGCTGGCACTGCTCGAGCTGCCCCACGACGGGATGTGCGGCGCTGACCTCGCGCCGCTCTGGCACGACCAGCCGCTCGTGACCAGCCGCCCGCTCTACTTCGAGAACTGCGCCACCTACTTCTCGACCGGCTGGCAGCCGATCTACGGCGTCATCGAGGGGCGCTACAAGGCGATCGCGAGCGCCACGGTGCGACTCTTCGACGTCGTCGACGACCGCGACGAGCTGCACGACCTCGCGGCGGAGCTGCCCGACGTGGTCGAGCGGGCGCGCGCGCAGCTTGCCGAGCTCGCGGCGCAGACGCTCGCCGCCGCGCGCCACTCTCCCGATGCAGCCGAGACCGAGGCGCTCCACCAGCTCGGCTACCCGACGAGCGACGCCTCCACCAAGCGCGACGAGCTGGCGGCGCCGGGCTGGCAGCCGAAGTCGGCGCTCAGCCCCGAGCAGGGGCTCGAGAACACCCGCCGCTTCGCGCAGGCGAACCAGCTCTGGCAGCAAGGGAAGCAGGCCGACTGCCTGGCGCTCCTCCTCGAGCTCGCGAAGGACGAGCCGGAGAACGCGCACTACGCGGAGGTCGCCGCCTCGCTGCTGTTCCAGGCCAAGCGCGCGGCCGAGGCGCTTCCGCTGGCGCAGCGATCGGCCGCCCTGGCCTCGAACATCGGCAGCCGCACGACACTGGTGGCATGCCTGGCGACGCTCGGCCGCCAGGACGAAGCGCTGGTCGAAGTGCGCAAGACCATCCAGCTCTTCCCGCGCGTCGAGTCGGCTCGGATCATGCTGGCCGAGCTGCTGATCGAGACCCACGACAAGGCGCAGGCGACCAGCGTCCTCGAGAAGCTGCTCCGCGACCTGCCGGCCGCGTCACCGATGCGCGCGCAGGCGCTCGCGCTGTTGAAGCGCGCGCGCTAGCCGCTACGTCGACAGCTTCGCGAGCGCGGCCTTCGGCACCTCGTACTTCGTCGCGTCGAAGTCGTGCAGCTTGTAGGTGATGGTGCGCTTCTGGTCGCCGCGGGCGCCGCCGACGATCGTCGCATCGACCTTCATCTCTTCCACGAGCCCCAGCGCACCGACCACCACGGTCATGGTCGCCGAGACCTTGAGGCCTGCTCCGCCAGGCATCCCCATCTGGCGCGCGAGCCGCCGCGTGCCGGCCATGCCGGAGAACTCTTCCGCCGCCTTTGGATCGAGCGTGCCGCGGAACTGCACCTTGCCACCGCTCTCCTCACGCGTGACGTCACTCATGGACGCGTCCGCTTTCTGCAGCAACTCGACCGGAACCGGCAATCCTGCGATCTGCGACAACGTCCGCGTCAGCATCATCCCGGTGGCCGGGGTACTTCCGGGCACCAGCGCGCCACCTCCGGCAGGCGTGCCGGGTTGCTTGGGTTCATCGCCGCCGCCGAGGCCGCCCTTTTTCCCGTCGCCGCCGCCATCGCCATCGCCCGCTCCATCGTCGCCGCCCTGTGCCCCGCGTCGACGTCGCGCGCGGCGATCGTCGCCACCCTTGCCGTCACGACGACCTTTGCCGTCTTTCCCATCGCCGTCGGTTCCAGGCATGCCGTTGCCCGGATCGGTCGGGTCGAAAACTTCCCAGGTCGCATTGGTCCCCTCGCCGCGGCGGTAGACCATCTGCTGGTCGAGCCGGTAGGCCTCGAGCGCCCCGCGCCGCAGCAGGACGGGTGACCCGAGCTGCGATGCCCCGGTGATCGCGACATCGGCCTCGCCCTTGTTCCCGGCTGCAGCGCGCTTTGCTCCACTCGCTCCAGGCTGCTCACCCCCGCCCGCACCGGTCGAGACGTCACTCGCGTAATCAAAGGCGTAGCTCTTCGCGGCAACCGTCTTGGTGCAGGCGTCGCCCAGCGTGATCGTGGATGGCGCGGCGCTGCGCGTGGGGATCGGTGCAGTCGGAGCGGGCGGTGGAGCTTGCAGTGCGAGCGACACAGCCAGCGCGGCCAAGGCGGTGAACGTGAACATCCGACAAGCTCCTCGTGAGGTCCTCGATGCGGCGCGGATTGTAGCTCAGGCTAGTTTCGGCTGCGGTGGTGCCGACGCCAAAGCCGAAGCCGAATGCGCAATCCGGGGCCTCGCCAACGATTCATCGGTCGGTGTCGAGCAGCGCCGCGCGCTCACCGACCAACCGAGTTTCAACCCACCAAGCCGCCGGCGGTTCCGCGCGTGCTCGACGGCCGCTGCTGCGCGGTCTGCGCCCGCCAACCGCTGGTTCGATAGGCCGCGATCGGATCGATCGCACCACCCGCCCGCCGCCGCGCCTCCGCGAGGAGCGGTCGGACGTCGGTCTCGTAGGCGTCCTTCAGGGTCTGTAGCGCCATCAGCGCATCGTTGCGCGCCTGACACTCCGCGAGCTTCTCCCGATCGACCAGCCACGCCTTGACCCAGGCGCGCTGCACTTCCATGGCGCTCGTCATCAATGATTCGAGCGGATCGGTCACGGTGTGCGATTGATCGAGCAGATAGTCGGGCGCGAAGTTGGGGACGTGTTTGAGTTCGGCCGAGACCAGCTCGTGAAAGATGAGGAAGAGCTGGAACGGCTTGATCGAGCCGGCATCGAGATCGTCGTCGCCGTACTTGCTGTCGTTGAAATGGAAGCCGCCGAGCTTCCCGAGCTGGATCAGCCGCGCCACGATCATCTCGATGTTCACGTTCGGGGCGTGGTGGCCGAGATCGACCAGGCAGCGGCACTGCTCGCCGAGCTGCGTGGCGGCGACGTAGCTCGTCCCCCAATCGTTGATGACGGTCGAGTAGAAGGCCGGCTCGTAGAGCTTGTGCTCCAGATAGAGGCGCCAACCGGCGGGCAGCGCGGCGTAGATTGCGTGCGTGCTCTCGAGGTAGCGCTCGAAGGCGCGCCGGAAGTGGTGCTGGCCGGGGTAGTTGCCGCCGTCGCCGATCCAGACGGTGAGCGCCCGACTGCCGAGCTGCTCGCCGATCGCGATGCACTCGAGGTTGTGGGCGATCGCCTGCTCGCGCACACCGCGATCGACGTGGGTGAGGCTGCCGAACTTGTACGAGAGACCGCCGGGCGTGTGGTCCTCGAAGGTGTTCGAGTTCATTGCATCGAAGCGCAGCCCGAGCTCCTCGGCGGCGCGCTTCAGCCGTTTGGGATCGTCGGGTCGATCCCATGGGATGTGGAGCGACACCGTCGGCGTGCTCCGCACGAGCTGCTGGACGATCGCACAGTCCTCGAGCTTCTCCCAGACGTCGCGCGGCTCGCCGGGCTGCGGAAAGCGGCCGAAGCGCGTGCCGCCCGTGCCCACCCCCCACGACGGGATCGCGACGGCGAAGCGCATCGCCTGGCGGGTGAGCGGCTCGATCGCGACGCCGCGCCGCTGCAACCGCGACCCCAGCGCTTCGTAGTCGAGCGCGAGTGCCGGCTCCGCCGCGCGATTGCACTCCACGACCCGCTGTGGATCGACCAACGAACGCACCATCGAGCCGGCTCCGACATCCCCTTCGAGGTCGGCGTAGGATACGCGTCTGCTCGCTGGGTTCGGGCCGTCCTGATCAAAGCACCACAAGGAGTCACCGTGAACGACACCGATGGGGCGCTGGCCGCCGCACCGGCGCCCACGCCCGATCCACCGAGCTGCCCGATCTGCAAGAAGCTCCACACCGGCAGCGACGCGTCGACTCTGCGCCGGCTCGCCGAGTCGCCGGCTCGATTGAAGCAGCTCGTGCGCGGCCTCGACCGCAGCGGGCTCGGCCGCAGCTACGGTGCCGGCAAGTGGACGATCCGCGAGATCGTCTGTCACCTGCGCGACTGTGAGATCGTCTTCGGGATCCGCTGGCGATTGATGCTCTCCGAAGAAGCACCGCCGATTCCCGCGTTCGACCAGGACCACTGGGCCGCAGAGACTCGTTACGTGAAGCAGGACTGCGCGCGTGCACTTGCCACGCTCGTCGAGCTGCGGGCGGCCAACCTCGAGCTGCTGAAGGTCGCCGGCAAGGCGGCGCTCTGCCGCGTCGGCAACCACCCCGAGTATGGACCGTTGACGATCGCAGACATGGCACGCCACATCCTCGCGCACGACGTGAACCACCTCGCGCAGGTCGCGACCGCGCGCGCCATGAGCGTGAACCCGAGAACGAAGCGGTCGGCACCACACCGACAACGACGGTGACGCCGTGGCGGCGGCGACCATCGGCATCCACCTGCTGCTCGCCGCAACCGGGCTCTGGTTCGGCGAGCTCGAGCAGGCGCAGGAGCTGATCGCGAAGGAGCGCTTCGTGGAGGCGCGGCCGCTCTTGGAGCACTGGCTCGCGGCCCACCCGGACGATGTCACCGCACTCTGCTGGCTCGCCTTTGCCGAGGTGACCGTCGGCGACGCGACCGCGACGCTCGCGACGACCGCACGTGCGACCGAGCTCGCTCCGCTGCTCGCGGCGCCGTGGTACCACCGCGGACGCGCGCAACTATTGCTGCATGATTTCGCGGCGGCCGACCGCGCGTTCGGGACGTGCGAACGGCTCGACGCCACCTTCTTCCCGGCGTGGCGCCACCACTTCCAGGCGCTGGCCGCGCTCGGCAGCGGTGACGAGCCACGCGCGCGCCAGCTCTACACGGGCTCGCCCGAAGCGACCACGCCATGGGCTCACCCGGCGTTCCTCTTCGAGCGCATGGCGACGCTCTACTCGATCGTCCCGGAACCGGAGCCGGCGCGCGGCTGGTACCGCCGCGCCGACGCCGAGTATTTCGCCGGAGAACGGCTTCTCTCGGCCTACGAGCTCGCACTGCCGGTGCATGGCGAGTGGCTGGTCGGGCAGGGGAGCCACGGCGAGGTGTCGCACTTCGGGATCGCCGGCTCCTTCAGCTGCGATCTCCTGCGCCTCGAAGGCGGCAAGTGGTCGCGTGATGGCGGGGTGCGGCGCGAGGAGTCGTTCACCTGGAATGCCGCAGTCGAAGCACCGGCCGACGTCGAGGTGGTCCGCGTCGTCGATGACTTCGTCGACCACCAAGCCACCGCGGCCGATCTCGCGCCCCTGTCGGCGCCCGCGGTGCGCTTCAATCCGCTCGGCAACCACGTCGTGCTGCGCCTCGCGCCGGACGCGTGGCTGCTACTCGCGCATCTGCGACACGGCAGCGTCGTGGTGCAGGTCGGCGAGCGGGTGAAGGCGGGCCGGGAGATCGGGCGCGTCGGCCAGACCGGGGTGAGCTACGCCCCCCATCTGCACCTCACGCTCTGGTCGTCGCTCGACCCGCCGATCTCACGGCCGCTGCGTTTCGTCGCGACCCTGGTGCGCCACGCCGATGGCACGCGCACGGAGGAGCCGTCGTGCTCACCCATGATCGGCGACATCGTGCAGCGAAAATGAGGCGGCGGCGAGGACGCGCGCGCCAGAAACCCCAGCACCCGATAGAACAGCACACCCCACCCGATCGCCGATCCAGCCCCTGGAGTCGTTTCGAGGAGCTTCCCATGCCGCGCGCATTCGCTCGCCTTGGAATCGGTGCCATCTTTCTGGGGCTCGCCGCATGCGGTGGCGGCGGAGGCGGTGGCAGCGGCGGTGGAGCGAGCGGCGCGGCGACCGTCCAGCTACTGGTCGGTGACGCGCCGGTCGACGACCTCTCGAGCTTCGAGATCACCATCACCGGCCTCTATCTGCGGGACGCCCGCAACGTCGAGACCACCAACTTGCTCGCGTCGCGGCGCACCATCAACCTGGTCGAGCTGGTGTCGCGCAGCTCCCTGCTCGAGAGCTCGACCGTACCGGCCGGCGACTATGTCGGTGCGCGGCTCACCTTCGACGACACTTCGATCGTGGCGCGCGATCTCATGGGCGCGGTCGTGCCGGTCACGGCAGTCGACGACGAGGCGAGCGGCACGCTCTTGCAGGTGCTTCCCGTCACGGACGGCGACAGCTCGAAGCTCCACTTCGACCTCCCGCTCGACCGGACGCTCGCGGACGATCTCGCGAGCCCGGGTGCGCTGCTCTTCACGCCGGCCATCACGGTGGAACCACGCAGCGGCTCGGACGAGCTCCTCGAGGAGATCGACGGCAAGATCAGCCTCGAAAGCCCCGGCGATCACCAGCTCGAGATCGTCCTGCTCGACCGCGAGGATGCCGCCACGCACGGCGAGCTCACGGTGCGAGTCGACGAGGAGACGCTCCTCACCGACAGCAACGGCAACCCGTTCGTGAGTGAGCGCGCTTTCTTCGAGTCGGCCGGCCCGGAAGACCGGATCGAGGCCGGCGGTTCGCTCGCCGATGACGGCACCTACCTCGCCGACACGATCCATCTCGAGCGGGGACGCGGCCGCGGGGACGACGTCGCCCGCATCCGCGGCTCCGTCACGGCACTCGATCTCGCGAGCGACCAGCTCACCCTGCGCATCCGGACCATCGAGTTCGGTCGCGCGGTGGCCGGTC
>CAYRQC010000536.1:0-2725 GCA_964426265.1 uncultured Phycisphaerales bacterium
CACCGGGAGCAACGGGCGCAGGAGCCGGTCGTAGAGCTTGCCCCCTTGCGCGCCGACCGCCACGTAGTCGGTCGAGCGCGCGGCACGCAGCAGATCGACATAGTCGGTCGCATCGTGCACGAGCCCATCGCGGGGTCCGAGATCGATCCGGCGAATGGTCGTGGCGTCGACGTACCAGGCGAATGAGTGTTGCGAGCCGTCGGCCAATTCGATCAGCGCAGTGCCGTCGGCGAGCGGGCCGGCGCGCAACGCCGCGAGATCGACCGAGGCGGCGGCGGAGTCTCGGGCGGGCTGGCGATCGCGCAGGCTCGCGAGCAGCGTCTGCGCGCGCCAGCGGCTGTGGTCGACGAACCCGCGTTCGAGGAGCGCGGTGTGCTCGGACTCGGGCGCACCCTCGAGCTCCGCGGAAACGAGATCCTGCACGACCTCGCCCCACGCGTGGGCGCGATTGCGCAGGTCGGCCGCCGCCTTCGCGCCGAAGGTCCGCACGACCGAGCTTTCGAGCAGGCGGTTGGCGCGGTCGAGCGTGGTGCGTGCAAGCACGCGCTCCCCCGCGGCGAGCGCCACGCGCGCGATCGTCCGCAGCGGCACGTGGAGATCGTCGTAGCACGCGAGCCGCTCGAGCGCGGCGACGGACTGTTCACACAGGCTCGACGCGCTCTTGAAGTCGCGTCGCTTCAACGCCAGGTCGCCGAGATTGGCGCGCGCGATCGCGGCCTCGTAGGCGCAGCTCGCCTTGCCCTCGGCGAGCTCGAGCGCGGCGCAGAGCTGGCTCTCGGCGTCATCGTCATGGCCATCGACAGCGAAGCGAACGCCGAGGTTGCAGCGCGCGGCTGCCTGCTCGCGAACCAGCCCGAGCGCTTCGTAGCGCGAGAGTGCCCTCGTCACGCACGTCATCGCTTCGTCCGTGCGACCGGCCTGTGCGTGGATCTGCGCCTCGGCATCGAACGTGCGCGCCACCTCGCTCGGGACCAGCTCCTCCTCGAAGATCTGGCGCGCCTCCCGGCACTGCCGGAGCGCGTCGTCGAACGCGCCGAAGCTCGCCGAGAGCGCCGCGAGCATGTTCAGCGCCGCCGCGCGCTCGATCGGGTGGGCCGCTGCCGTCGCGGCCGCGAGCGCCGACCGATACGCCGTCGCCGCCTCGAACCAGTTGCCGACCTCGAACAGCGTCGCGCCGAGCTCCTTCTCCACCACGGTGCGCTCGACCGGATCGTCGATGCAGTTTCGCGAGCAACGACGTAGCAGCGCGACCGCTGCGATGAAGTCCCTGCGCGCAACGAGGCAGCGCGCCAGCGGCACCAACAGGGCCGCATCCCACGGCGGCGCGATGGCATCGAGCTGCTCGAGAAGCGCCTTGCACCGCCGCCCGGCCAGCTCGTTCTCACCGCTCTTCTCGAGCAGGAGTGGCATCAGCCAATCGACTGGAACGGTGCCGTCCGGCCCGGACTCCGCAGCGCGCAGCTCGCGCGCGACGGCCAGCGCTTCCGGCCACTGCTCGTGAGTCTGGTGGAAGTCGAGCAGCCCGGCCAGCGCTTCCTGGGTCGGCTCTGGCTCATCCAGCGTCTGTGCCAACGCGACGGCGGTCAGGAACTCCGCCCGCGCCTCCTCGAGCTTCATCAACCGCGCCAGCCGCTCGCCCGCGGCCAAATGGCAGGTGATCGCCGCGAATGGGTCACGGTCGGTCACCCACTTGGCGCGCTGCTGCCAGTAGAGAGTGTCCTCTTCGAGCTGCGTCGCGATCGATTGCGCCGGTGGCTGGTCCGCGCTGGTCGCGATCTCGAACTCGCCACTCGCGCCGTCGGCCGCGCGGACGACGAGGTGGAGAGTCGCGCCGGCGTGGATCGGCAGTGTGACTCTGGCATTGGTGCCGGCGCCCGAGTTGTCGTCGCGCCACGCTCCGCGCGCGCTGCCCTGATTCGCCACGGCTGGGCTCGCCACGGCTGGGCTCGCGGCGACGCGACACTCGATGACGACATCGAACTCGAAGCTGTCGACGCTCACCGTGAGGTCGCCATCGCTCCCCGCCTGGAGCGTGAACTCGCGCCCGCACGAGCCATCGGCCAGGAGATCGACCACCGCCAGGTCGAACGTCTCGCGCTCGCCGAACGCGAGCTCGACCGGCGTGCCGCCATCGAAGGCGCCCAAGAGCAGCAGCCCCGCGACCCCGTGAAGAGTCATGCCCGGTACTCCACACCCCGCGACTCGCCCCGTCTTGATTCCCAGTGGCTGAGCGCACGAAAGCGGTGACACGTCACATGCGGGTGAGCTCGAGCAGCAATGCCCTCACCAGCTCCGACACCCGGTCGCGGACCCGGCGGAACTCCCCCGGTTCGAGCAGTTTGGGATCGGGAATCTCCCAGTCGACGCGCCGCCGCGCCTTCACGAAGGGGCAGGCGTCGCCGCACCCCATGGTCACGACGGCGTCGAGCTCACGCCCCGCGACCTGCGCGAGCGACTTCGACCGCTGCACCGTCAGGTCGTACCCCAGCTCTGCCATCGCCGCGACCGCCTTCGGATTCACCACCCCCGACGGCCGCGACCCGGCACTCAGCGCCTCGACCTCGAGCCCCAGCTCCCGTGCGTGCATGCGCGCAAACGCCTCCGCCATCTGGCTGCGATTGCTGTTCTCGACACAGACGAAGAGGACGCGGATGGACGGCATGGCGCGAATGTACCGAGCACGCCGGCTCACCCGCGCGACGTCACCGGCTCGCCCCAGATCTTG
>CAYRQC010000537.1:0-3115 GCA_964426265.1 uncultured Phycisphaerales bacterium
AATCTTCGAGTTTGTAATCGGGCGGCGTGCTGCCTGGCCGAATCGGGAACGCGTTGAAGTGGCCTTTCTTTGTTGTCACTTCGTTGCCGATCACCGATGTGAACCGGTCGCGGACGCCCATCCGCTCGGCCGGCTCGGTGAAGTCGGTGTGAACATTGTGGTCCGTCGCAACGGCCAGTTCGATCCCCTCGCCGGCGATCGTGATCATCCGCTCCTCGATGGAGGAGTCGCCGTGGCCGCTGAAGGTGAGTGTGTGGATGTGGGTGTCACAGGCGACCCAACCGGTGGTGTCGACCTCACGAGTGATCGCGAGTGTGATCGGTTGCATTCCCTGGTAGGTCACATCGACGTCACTCTGGGCGGCGCTCCACTCCATGCCGCGCGAGGCCCACACGGTGTAGTGACCCGCGGCCAGCTCGACGGCCGCGAGCCCGTCGCTGGTGTAGGCGATGCCGGGGCGCACGGCGGTGCGTTTCGGATCGCTGTAGTAAAGGGGGGCGCGTGTCCCCTTCTCGTCGACGATCGTGACGCGCGCCGGGAGCGGGTGGCCGCTTTCGTCGCGCACCGTCACCTCCAGCCGTCCGAGCTTCAGGGCCTCGCGCAGGGAATGCTCGATCAGCCGCACTCGGCCGATGAGGATGTCCTCCTTCGGATCCTTGGGAAGGAAGCGCAGGACGTTCTTGCCGGCCGCGATCGCTCCGGCCGGAACCACCAGGCGCGACTCCTTCAGCGCCTCGCCGCGCGGCAGCTTTCCGAGCGCGTTGCCGTTCAGCTCGACGGTCCAGTCGTTGTCGACGTCGCGCGCGGTGAAGAGCAGCAACCACTCGCTCGCGTTCGCCGGACTCTCGAACTCGATCACGAGCGGCGGCTGCTCCGGCTCGGCCGGCGCCTCGGGCCATTCCGGTGTCTTGTTGTCACCGAGGTGGTGGAGACGCTCGTCGAGGAGGCGTCCTTCGTCGAGGCGGCTCGCGTCGCGGTGCGGCACGAGCAGCGCGACCAGACCGAGGCAACCGGACAGCGCGGCGAACCGCAACCACGAGTCGTGAGGCGCGTTCATCGAGGCTCTCCGCCGACCGGACGGGAAAAGCGCGACGATAGAGTCCGCCGAGCGTCCGAACAGGTTGCGATCGGTGTGGTGGGAGAGAAACGGTGATCAAGAATCTCGTGGTGGCCGCCGGCTTGGCGGGGATGGTGGCATCGGTGCTTCCGACCGCGCCGCCGCAGGGTGCGAGCTCGATCACAGCGCCCGCCAGCGAGATCTCGTGGACGAGCGACGTCGCCGCCGCCGAGCTGCGTGCCCGCAGCGAAGGGCGGCCGCTGCTGCTCGTCTTCCGCTGTGAGCGGTGAAAGGACTGCAAGTCGTTCGACGGCCAGTTGGCCGCCGCCACTCCCGAGCTGATCGCGCTTGCCAATCAGATGGTCTGCGTGCGCGTGACCGACATGCGCCACGTCGATCTCGCGCGCTATCGATTCGATCTCGATCTCACGTTTGCCGCGCTCACGGCGGACGGTGGTGGCCACGTCTACCATCGCTACGGTGGCCGCGACGCGCACGACGCCGAGTCGGCGCTGTCGTTGGCCTCGTTCACGGCGTTCGTGCGTGTCACGCTCGAAGAGCATCGGGCGCGCGCCGGCGGGCCGCAGGCCGCCGTTGACGGGCCGCCGCACACGATCGAGCAGCTTCCGAGCTTCCGCCGTCGCGACGCCGAGAAGCGCGTCGATTGCGTCCATTGCCACACCGTGAACGACTTCGAGTTCCGCGAAGCGGTCGCGTCCGGTGGCTGGAAGCGCGACCAGCTCTGGGTCTATCCCGACCTTGCGCGGCTCGGCTTCGAGGTCGAGCGCGATGACCAGCAGCGCGTCGCGCGCGTCGAGCCGAGTTCCCCCGCGGGGCGGGCCGGCGTCGCGGTCGGCGATCGGCTGCTGACGCTTGGCGGGCAGGGCGTGCGCACGCGCGCCGACGTGCAATGGGTGCTTCACCACACGGACGGCAAGGCGACGGAGCTTGCGCTCGAGCTACAGCACGGCGAGGGTCGGGAGAGCGGGAGGCCGACCGAGACGCGAAACTTCTCTCTCGCACTGGCCGATGGCTGGAAGCACGCCGATCCGCGCGAGTACGCGTGGCGTTCCTACAAGTGGAACCTCACGCCGGGGCCGGGATTCGGCGGCAAGCCGCTCGACGCGCAGGCGAAGAAGGCGCTCGGCCTCGCCCCGACGGCGTTCGCGCAGGAGGTCGGCTACCTCGTCACCTGGGGCGACAAGGCGGCGACCGGCAGGAGCGCGGAGGCCGCGGGGCTGAAGAAGGGCGACATCCTGGTCGCCATCGCCGGCCAGTCCGACTTCGAAAGCGAAGATCACTTCCAGGCGTGGTTCCGGCTCACGCAGAAGCCGGGCGAGACGATCGCACTCGAGGTGCTACGCGACGGTCGCAAGCAGACGTTGAAGATGAAGGTCGTCGAGTAGCAGCGGGGGAAACGATCCGACGTACGGATCCGTACCACGGATCACTTGGCGCCGTAGCCCAGCTCGCGCAGCCGCGCTTTCAGCTCCTCGTCGTCGACCGGGGTTGGCGCTCCGTCGGGCGTGCCTTGCTGCACTTGCAGTGCGCGCTCGGCGGCGCGCTCGATCTCGCGTTCGAGTTGGCGTGCGAGAGCGGCGGCCTCGGCGGGGTGTGCGCTTGCGAGGTCGTGCTGTTGGCGCGGGTCGGTCGCGGCATCGAAAAGGCGGTCGCACCAAGTGCCGTCGTCAGCGTGCTCGCGCAGCAGAGTCCATGGGCCGAGATGCAGGCCATCCCAGCGGTAGTGCGTGTCGCGATCGCGGTTGGCGAGGTGGAAGAGTCGTGCCCCCGGCTCGCGGTCGCGGTCATCGCCGGCGCCTGCGTCGCCCGCTCGCGTGAGCGCAAGCAGGTTGCGGCCATCGATGAGCTCGATGCGGTCGCGATCACGGTTGGCGAGGTGGAAGAGTCGTGCCCCCGGCTCGCGGTCGCGGTCATCGCCGGCGCCGGCGTCGCCCGCTCGCGTGAGCGCAAGCAGGTTGCGGCCATCGATGAGCTCGATGCGGTCGCCATGCTCGCCGCTCTCGTGAAGCTCGAGACCCACCAGCGCCGCGATCGTCG
>CAYRQC010000538.1:0-5500 GCA_964426265.1 uncultured Phycisphaerales bacterium
CCCTCGGCGCGTTGGTGGGATGGTCGCCAGGCAAGCGGTGCCTACGCCGATCCTGGCAGCTACACCGTGCGCGTCGCCGCCACCGACTCGCGGCTCTTCACGCAGACGATCGACTACGCGATCGATGTCGTCCGCCTCGGCATCCGTTCGATTGCCGCCGAGTCGAGCTCCGGCATCAACGAGTGGCAGACCGTCTACTTCCGCAAGAACGGCAAGTACGCGTTCTATGCCACTCCGGCGACCGGTGAGTTCCTGAGCGGCGCCGAATCGGGCGACGTCTCCGCGCTCGACCTCAACGATGGCACGCCGCGTCCCGCCCCCGCGATCTACACCGTGACCGACACACCTCTGATCGAGCTCGGGCCTGGGGGCGGTGCCAAGTACGAAGACGACTCCTTCAACTACCCGATCTGCTACCTGGCCGGCGCGATCCCCCAGTTCACGGCGAAGTTCGGCGCGACCTGCACCTGGTCGAGCGGCTCGTCCGGCGGCTGCAACTATCCGGTGAGCGGCTACGAGATCCGCCTGGTCGCCCGCGACCAGTTTGGAGCGTGGTCGGGAACCACGACGAGCATCAGTCCCGCCGGCACCGCGACGTTGACCGGTCCCGCGCTCACGGCCCTGCACGCCCGGACCGAGCGCGACCTGCACTGGAGCTACGAGTACCGGCCGGTCGGCGCCACCATCTGGTCGACCATCCCGGGCCACTACGACACCGCGCACCGCATCTACACGATCCTCGACAAGCCCTACTGGTCGACCACTGGCAGCGGGACGCAATACACCGGCCCGTGGGTCGAGGTGCTCGAGTACATCGCCCACTGGGGCGACGAGCTCGGGATCACCTGCAACAGCAGCGACAAGGTGGTCGAGACGCTGATCAAGGGTTACTTCGGTCAGCAGGGCAACCTGCTCACCGCGATCGAGGGTGCGGAGTACGACTGCCCGAGCCAGGGTGGTGACGGCGGCGCGACGCACTACGGTGGCACCGGCACCGTCCACCTCTCGCACCTGCTGAACAACTGCGCCGACGGCATCTACGTCAATTGCACCGACTGTGCGACGACGACAACGGTCATGCTGGCGATGGTCGGCACCAAGAGCATGCAGCTCTTCCACCTTGGCTCGATGACACTGCGCGCGATCTGGGGCATCGGGTGCGACGACTACACCCTCGACCTGTGGGGTGGCAGCCACAGCTTCAGCTACCACCACATCATCACGCGGGACGGCGGCATCAACATCTCCGACGCCTGCCTCTGCGTCGACGAGGATGGCTCGCCCGACACCCTCCCAGGTACTCCCGGCTACAACCACGACCGCGATTGGAACAACTACGAGGCCCTGCTCGCGCACGGCAACATCACCACGTACACCGAAAAGCTCCCCAAGGTCGACTGAGAGCCCGAGGATGAATCCGACGTACCGATCCGGGGATCCTACGCCGACGTTTTCCGCACACCGCCTTCCGCTCAAGCCCTGAGTCGACGGAGTCCACTCAGCGCAACCGGAGTCGCTCGATGAACTTGCACCAGCTCCATCGGATCCTCGGCCGTCCGGCGTTGGCTGCGGCATCTCTCCTCGTCGGGGGATGGTTTGCCGTGGCAGCGTCGAACGGTCTCCGGGCGCAGGACGCTCCCGTGCCGGGTCCCGCCGCTCATGTCGACGTCACGCTCGCGGCGGCGCAGGCGAAGTACGACGCCGCCCACTGGCCACAGGGGGAGCGCCGTGGTGGCCTGGTTCTCGCGGACATCGAGCTGCCGGGCCTCACCGGTGGCGAGGTCGTCTTCAGCGCGAGTGGCGTCTCACGCCGCTATGCCGACAGCGCCGCGACGCCGCGCGTGCTGGTCGAGCTGGCCGTCTCCGACACCATCAAGGAGGCGCACGCCGAGCTGCTCCGCCACATCGCCTACGTGCAATCGACGAAAACGCTGCCGACCGCCGCGGCGCACGGCATCCGGGCCGGCGACCTCGGCTACATCGGCTACGGCGGCAAGGATGGCAGCAAGATCGCATGGCTCGCCTTCGTGGTGGGCAATCTCGAATTACGAGTGAGCAACCTCGCGCCCGACGCCGAGGGTGCCGTCGACGTGAAGCCGCTGGTCGAGCTGATCGCAGCGCGCGCGCTGGCGCAGCCGGTGCTGGCCGCCGATGTACCACTGCCGCGGCCGACCATCACGCGCTTCGTCGCATCCGAGCGCCGCGTCGCCGCTGGCTCCTCCCTGTTGCTCGACGTCGTCGCGGTCGATCCGACCGGCAAGCCTGCCGATCTCGACTTCATCGTCGGCGGCAGTGACCAGGGCCAGGGTTACGTCGAGCAGGATGACCAAGCGCGCTGGCGCTTCTACGCCACGGGCATCGGTCGCACGACGCTCACCGTCAAGGTCCTCGGCCGCAACGGCACCACCGCGACCAAGGAGCTGGTGGTCGAAGTCATCCGCTGAAACACGTCGAGCCGTGGTACCGAGCCAGGGGACGTACGGCTGAGAAAAACGCGCAAGTGCGCTTCGGTAGCGCGGAAAACAACACCGTAGGGTCCCTGGGTCGCTACATCGCGGGGGTTGCTGCGTCTCTGCTCCTGGCGAGCTGCAGCAGCGTGACGCTGTCGCCGGCGGCGATCGCCACTGCAGACGTGCCGGAAGACGAGCGACGCGACGTGGTCACCGATTGGCGCGAAGCCGTCGTGATCGCCAACGAGTTTCTCGCGTCGGAGTGGCGCTGGACACTGCCGCCCGGGCACTACGAGCTCGATGACCAGATCGGCATGACGTTCGTCGGCGAGCAGGGGTGCTGGCCGATCGCGGTTCGTTGCACGACTTGGGGGGATCTCTGCGTCGCCATCGGCTTCTCGGCGCAGGAGCGCGAGGACGGCTTCGTCGTCGGTGAGGCCGGCAAAGAACGCGATCGCCTGGTCGACAACAGCCTCTTCGTCTTCCCCGACTCTGGCTGGGGCATGCCGCCCCACGAGATCGCCGACCTGATCCTCCACGAGACAACCCACACCGTTTGGCGCGAAGGCACGATCGGCTTCTGGAACGGCGTCTCCTACTACCTCGAGACGCTCTTCCTCTTCCGCTACTCGAACCACTCCGACGAGCGGCGCCCGAATGGCACTGACGAGGAGTTCGGCTGGTTCTGGCTCACGAAGTCGCAGCCGGAATACGCGCACGACGCCGCTTTCGCGGAGTACGTCAAGGCACATCGAGCCAGCGAGCACGACACCTGCCGCCACGGTCCCTTCGACGAGCTGCTGCCCGCCGCGCCGCTCCCGGAGTTGCGCGACGGAGGCCGCTGATCTCCGGGCCGCCCCCGGGTGAGCGCCCTCTTGACCGTTGGCTGACAATTGACGTCGGTGCTCCGCTACGGTGCACGACGTGAAAGACGCCTTGCCGCACCCGCCGCCGACTTCACGATGGCCGGTGTCTTCGATCGGGTCATCGCCGGTGCCCTCCGCCGGGTCATCGCCGTCGCGGCCCACCTCGCGCCATCGCCTCGCCGTGCTGGTCGCGCTGGTCTTCCTGTCGGCCGGCGGCCTGCTCGCGGGCGGATTCATCGGCCTCTGGCGCTCCGCGCAGAGCGCCCAGAACTCCGCTCGCATCTCCGCCGAGCGCGCCGCCTACCTCGCCGCGCGCACCATCCACCTCATGGCTCGCGATCCGCAGTTGGTCGAGCGCCGCCGGCAGCTCCACGTGGGCGACGAGTTCGAAGTGCGCGGTGGCCGCCTCGTCGTGCCGGACGGCTACGCGTCGCGCATCGAGCCGCCGAGCGAGCTCGGTGTCGAGCTGCACCCGGAAGAGCCGCGGCTCGATCTGCGCGACGAGGTGGTCGCGGCGCGCGACGCGGCGCAAGTCGCCAGCGCATCGGGCGATCCGCCGGCAGCCGCCGCGAAGATCACGGCCGCACTCGAGGCGTCGCGCGGCAGCTCACCGCGCAAGCTCGGCTATGTGCTCCAGATCGCCGCGTGGGAGGCGTACCGCCGCGCGGATCTCGTGCAATGCGAACAACACGTGGCGGCGCTCGCGCGCCAGCTCGACCTTGGTGCCGCCGCCACCGAGCCGCCCTACCGCAGCGTGGTCGCCGCGTACCTCCTGCTGTGCGCGAAGCTCGGCCGTTGGCCCGAGGAGAGCCCGTCCGCTGAAGCTGCGCTGGCCGCGCTGGCACCGCTGCAGCGCGAGCTGGTGGTCGAGCGGCTGCGCGAGATTTTCGGCACGCGAGCAACCGCCGCCGCCGAATCGGCCGGCCCGTTCGTCGCGGATCTCACGTCGCTCGCCGCGCTGGTCGAACGGCGCCACCACGTGCTCGCCGTCGTCGCGCCGCAGATCGAGCGCTGGCTCACCTCGTCGGGGCCGGTGGTCGAGCCGCTCGCCGGCGAGATCCTCGTCTATCACCCGAACGATGCGGAGAGTGGCGTCGGTCTCCTGCTCCCGCCGCGCGAGCTGCTGGTCGGCACCGCCGAGTCGGAAGTTTCGGATGGCTCGCACTTCCTCACCGACGATCAGCTCACTCCCGGCGGCGGCGCGCGCGTCCTCTTCGGCGACTCGCTGCCCGCCGATGCGATGGTCGCGGCGCCCGGCATCGGGGTCCTCCCGGTCGAGCTGCCGCAAGAGGAGCTCCTCGCTTCGCCTGGCGCCATCGCGGCGTTGTTGACACTCCTCGCCGGCGCGCTCGTCACCGCGCTCCTGCTCGCGTTGCGGACGTTGCGACGTGAGGCGGCGCTGACCCGCGCCCGCGCCGATTTCCTGACCTCGATCACGCACGAGCTCAAGACGCCGCTCGCCGGAATCCGGCTCTTCGCCGAGATGTTGCTCGAAGGCCGCGTGGCGAGCGAGGAGAAGCGCCACGAGTACCACCGCCTGCTGGCCGGCGAGTCGGAGCGCCTCTCGGCGTTGATCGAGAACGTGCTCGACCTCGGTCGCCTCGAGCGCGGCGAGCGGGCGCTGACGTTGGAGGAGCGCGACGTCGTGGAGATCGTGCGCGAGGTGATCGAGCGGTTCGAGCCGCTGGCGGAGCGCGACGGGCTCGAGCTCCACGCGCTGCTGCCGAGCGCGCCGCTGCTCGGCCGCGTCGACCGCGGGGCGCTCGCGCAGATCGTGCTGAACCTGCTCGACAACGCGCGCAAGTACGCCCGCGACGGCCGCCGGATCGAGGTCGAGCTCCGTGATGGTGGTTCCACCTCGAACAGCGCCGAAAGCACCAATCCGCTGGTGAATCCGGCAAGCGCGAGGATTTCACATCTGCGGCTCGACGTCCGCGACTTCGGCCCCGGCGTGCCGGACGCCGAGCGCGCCGCGATCTTCGAGCCGTTCGTGCGTGGCGCGCGCCAGCACGATGGTGCGCTGCCGGGAGTCGGGCTCGGGCTCCACCTGGCGCGCAGCCTCGCCCGCGCGCAGGGTGGCGATCTCGTGCTCGCGCCGCCGACCGCGGGGGAAGCGGGCGCCCGCTTTGTCGTCACTCTTCCGCGGTTGATCGGGAGAACGACATGAAGCGGCTGCTGCTCGTC
>CAYRQC010000539.1:0-4017 GCA_964426265.1 uncultured Phycisphaerales bacterium
CTCCAGCTTGACGAAGGCGCCGTAGGGCATGAGGTTGACCACCTGACCCTTGTGGCGCGACGCCACCGGGTAGCGGCCTTCGATACCCTCCCACGGCGAGGGGGTGAGCTGCTTCAAGCCGAGCGCGATGCGGTTGCGCTCGCGGTCGAAGCGCAACACCTTGACCTCGATCTCCTGCTCGATCTTGAGCATCTCCGACGGGTGCTGGATGCGGCCCCAGCTCATGTCGGTGATGTGGAGCAGGCCGTCGATGCCGCCGAGGTCGACGAACGCGCCGAAGTCGGCGAGGTTCTTGACCACGCCCTCGACCTCGACACCCTCCTGGAGCTTGTCGAGCAGGTCCTTCTTCTTGTGCTCGCGCTCCTCCTCGAGGAGCTTGCGGCGCGAGACGACGATGTTCATGCGCGCTTCGTCGATCTTGATGATCTTGCATTCCATCTCCTTACCGATGAACTCGCCGATGTCGCCCGTGCGGCGGATCGACACCTGCGAGGCCGGCAGGAAGACGGGGACGCCGATGTCGAGCAGCAACCCGCCCTTGATCTTGCGGGCGACCATGCCCTTGACGACGTCGCCTTCCTTGTAGGTCGAGATCACCCGCTCCCAACCGCGCTGGCGATCGGCCTTGCGCTTGGAGAGGAGCATCAACCCGGTGTCATCCTCGATCAGCTCGAGGAGCACTTCGATCGTCTGTCCCGGCTCGAGCTTGCTCGCATCCTCGAACTCGTCGACCGGGATCACCCCTTCGGACTTGTAGCCGATGTCGACTACCACCTCGGTCCCGATCACGCGCAGCACCTTGCCGGTGATGATCGTGTCGGCCCGGAAGGTCTTGACCGAGTCGTCGTAGTGCTGGTCGAGCAGCTCCTTCGAGGTCTTCTCGAGGAAGCGCTGGACCTCAGCATCGACCTCGGCCGCATCGGCGTCGAAACGCCGAACCAAATCCTTCACCATTCGGGATTACCATCGCCGCGCCGCCTTGCGGCCACGCGGCCCTCGCACTTCACAACCACTGCCACGGACGTTGTGAGCCTCCGCGCCGCTGCACGCACCGGCCTCCCCGAACGGGGAGCGAAACCGGGGCGCGTCGGGGCGACGCGTCAGTTCGCGCTTGGCCGCACGTGGGCACCAAGCTCGATCAGCTCCCGCTCGACGCGGGTGGCTGCTTCATTGCGATCCATCTCCACCACCGAGAACGGGACGCCGACCCGCACCCGGATGCGCCCCGACCAGCTCGGCCGGCGCTGTCCGCGCGGCCAGACGTCGTACGCGCCGTCGATCAGCACCGGCAGCACCGGCACCTCGGCCTGCTTCGCCAGCAGTGCAAAACCCGCCCCCATCCGATTCAGGCAACCGTCCTCGGACCGCGTCTGCTCGGGGAAGAGGGCGACGGCATCGCCCCGCCTCAACCGCTCGATCAGCCGCCGCGTCGCGGCCAGGTCGCGGCCGTCGCGCTCAACGTGCTCGAGGTCGAGGCCGGCGGTGATCAGCCGGTAGAGCGCGCTCTTCTTCAGCGTGGCGCGCGGTGTGTAGCAAAGGACGCGCGGCAAGGCGACGCCCAGCAGCGGCGGGTCGAAGAACGACTGGTGGTTCGCGACCACCAGCAGCCCTCCGCGTCGTGGACAGCGATCGGCGTGGTCGACGTGCAGCCGATAGGCCGACTTGAAGATGGCCCAGAGGATCGCCTTGAACAGCTGATTCAGCGCTGCGCTGTACCACTTCACCGCGCGCTCCGATCGTCCGCGGCCAAGGCGTCGGCGACCGTCGCGCAGATCGTCTCGACGACCTGCTCGAGCGGCAGATGGGTGGTGTCGAGCACCGTCGCGCCGTCCGGGACGCAGAGCGGCGCGACCGGCCGCTCGCGATCGATGCGATCGCGCTGCGCCAGGCTCTCCATGGTGGTCGTGAGCAGGTGTGATTCGCTCGCCGCGCCGGTCTGCTGATGGAGTCGCCGGCGCGCCCGTTCGAGCAGCGAGGCATCGAGGTAGAAGCGCCAGCGCGCCTGCGGAAAGATGTGGGAGCCGGCGTCCCGCCCTTCGACCACCACGCCCCCGGACTGGCACGCGGCCAGCTCGCGCTGCCACTCGACCAGTAGCCGGCGCACCTCCGGCACGGCGGACACAGGGCTGACGAACGCGGTCACTGCCGCGCCGCGCAGCTCCTCCGAAACCTCCTCGCCGTCGAGCCAAACTTTCCCTCCGGCGCCCACCGCCATCCGGCGATCGGTCACCCACTGCTTCAGCACTGGCGCCAGCTGGCGCTCGTCGAGACCACCAGCCGGATCACCGGACGCGGCTGCACCGGCGCCGATCACTCCCGCGCGCAGCGCCGCGAGGGTGACCGCGCGGTACATCGCGCCGGTGTCGAGATGAAAGAACCGCAGGCGATCGGCGACCCGGCGTGCCACCGAACTCTTGCCGACGCCGGCGGGGCCGTCGATCGTCAGGATGTTCGGGTGACCGTTCCTGGGGCTCATCGCGAAACCGCGATACTCAAGCGAGTGGTCGGTAGCGGCGCAACGGGCACGCGCTCACGGGGCCGCATCGCCGGGTGCACGAGGCGCTGGCAGGTCGGACTCCGAGCCGTCGAGCGCAGCGATCCGCAGCGCGCCACCCACCGCCACCGCGAACCGCCCCGACTCATAGAACGGCGGCAGGACCAGCAGCTCGCGCCCGCCGCCAAAGCCGATCCGCTCGAGCCGATGGACGTGGCCGCAGATCATCCGCTCGCGCTCGCCCGAGAGCCGCTCGACGACCGCCTCCGGCACGATCCGCAACTGGTGGCGCGGCTTGGCCGGCGCGGCGCTGGCGGAGTAGCGGCGCACTCTCCGTCCGAAGGCCAACGACAGCGCCGCCGGCACGTGGCGAGCGAGGAAACGCAGCGGCGCCGAACGCAACACCCACTTCAGCCGCTGATAGCCGACGTCGTCCCGCAGCAGCTGGTCGCCGTGCAGGAGATGGAGCGACAGGCCGTCGACCTCGAGCCGCAGCTCCTCCTCCACATGCACGTCGATGCCGACCGCAGCGCCGTCGGCCACGGTGAAGTTGAAGTCGCGATTGCCGGCGATGAAGTCGATCTGCACGCCCGTCGCGTGCGCGCTGCGCAGCGCGTCGAAGAGCGGCGCCAGCTCCGGCATTGAGAGCTCTGCTCCTGACGTCCAGAGATCGAAGACGTCGCCGAGCAGGAAGAGCCGCGACGTCCGCGCCTGGCAGAGGCGCAGCCACTCGACCGCGCGCCGGATGCCTTCGGGATGGGTGGGGGTGAGATGGAAGTCGGCCGCGAATGCCGCGCTCCAGCGTCGCGGCTCCGTGCTCAGCACCGTCGTGAGCACCGGAGTCAACGCCGGAGCCAGCGCCGGAACGCGCGCCGGTGCGCCGCCACCGACGTGCTCGATCACACATCCTCCATGCCGTAGTCGCGCAGCTTCTCCCAGAGGTTCTTGCGGCTGATGCCCAGGTGCTTGGCCGCCTGCGCACGATGGCCGCGGGTGAGCTTCAGCACATGCTTGATGTGCTCCTTCTCGGCGTCCTCCACCACCTCCGCGAGGGTCGCCACGTGGCTCGAGACGCGCGCCCCGGAGCGGAACTCGTCCGATGGCGGGATCAGGTGCTCGCGCTTGAGATGACGCCCTTCGCCGGCCAGCGCGATCGCCCGCTCGACCGCGTGGCGCAGCTCACGCACGTTGCCGGGCCACGGATACTGGATCAGCTCCTCCATCGTCTCCGGCTTCACTTCGTACGGCCGGCCGCCGCCGTGCGCGCGCATGAAGTGGTCGACCAGCTCCGGAATGTCTTCGGCGCGGTCGCGCAGGCGCGGCAGCTTCACGGTGACGACGTTGATGCGGAAGTAGAGATCCTGGCGGAACTCGCCTTTCTCGACCAGCGCACGCAGATCGGTCTTGGTGGCGCACAGCAGCCGGATGTCGACGTCGATCAGCTTCTCCGAGCCGACGCGCTCGATCTTGCGCGTCTCGATCGCACGCAGCAGCTTCACCTGCACCTCGAGCTTCAGGTCGTC
>CAYRQC010000540.1:0-3960 GCA_964426265.1 uncultured Phycisphaerales bacterium
TCGGGTGATGCGACCGCCGCGATGCCCTTGCTCCAGCAGGCACTCGCGCTGCGCAACGCGCGCCGCGAGCACGACGCCCGCCGGGCGCTCGAACGCGCGCTCGAGCTCGATCCGGCCAACGTCGCGGCCCTCGTCGAGCTCGGATTCCTCCTGCTCGAACCGGGAGCCGAGGAGAACGAGGGGCGCGCGCTCGAGCTCTTCCGGACCGCGCGCAGCGTCGAACCGCAGCAGCTCCACGCGATCGCCGGCGAAGGAGTGGCGCGGGCGAAGCTCGGCGATGGGGAGCGTGCCGAGCCGCTCCTGCGCACGGCGCTGGCCGACCTGCCCGCGAGCGCGGTCGGGCGGCGCGCGTGGGCCGCCATCGCGCTCGCCGATCGCTGCGCGGCGGACGGCCGTTTCGACGAGGCGCTGGCGCTCCAGGGCAGCGTGGTCGCGAAGGAGGTGCCGGCGCTGCTGCGCGCGAGCGCCCTGGTCCACGCCGCCGATCTGCTGATGCAGCTCGATCGCCGCGACGAGGCCGAGCGCAAGGTGCGCGCCGCGCTGGTGATCGATCCCGAGAACGTGCGCGGCCACTACTTCCTCGCACAACTGCTGACGCGCCGCGGCGCGACCGACGAGGCGAAGAAGGAGACGCAGATCCACGAGCTGCTGCGGCAGTTGCGCGACCATCTCTCGCCCCGCTTCGTCCACGACGTCGCGCGGCGGACGCGGCTCTGGAACGAGCTGATCGAGGTGTGGCCCGAGAATCGGCGGGCGCCCTACTCGCTCGTGCGCGACCAGCTCGACGGTGGCGATTTCACCAGCGCCCGCGTCACCGCCGAGCAGCTCGCCAAGCGCGACGGCGCTACTGCGGAGGTGCTCTGGCTCACCGCGCGCGCGCTGGCCGGCGCCGGCGATCTCGCCGCCGCCAAGGTGCAGGCCGATGCGATGCGGCGCGTCGATCCGGGCGTGCCGGCGGTGGTGCTGCGCACGGTGCTCGAGGATTGGCGACGCGGCAACCCGAGTGTCGACGCCGCGGCCTTCGATCGGGCGCTGCGCGAATGGTTCGGTGGGTCGTGAGAGGGTGGGGCGCGCCACTCGGCTCGGCGGCACTCAGCGCGACCGCCCACGGCTCGCGGTCGCTCGGCGCGGCCGCTCTCGCCACCTTGGTTGCAGTGAGCGCGAGCTGCGGGCCGCCGCCGACCGGTGCGCCGTCGGCGATCCCGGCGGTGGCCCCCGCCGCCACCGGCACCGCCACCGCAACCACCCTCTTCATCGACCGCAGCGCGACCAGCGGTGTCGACTTCGTCCACGAGCCGTGTCGCACCGGCAAGAAGCTGCTGGTCGAGATCAACAGCGGCGGCGTGAGCCTGCTCGACTACGACGGCGACGGCGATCTCGACCTCTTCTTCGGCCAGGGCGCGCCGCTGCCCGGCTTCGACGCAACTCATGCCGACCTCCGCGATCGCCTCTATCGCAACGATGGCGCCTTCCATTTCACCGACGTCACCGCAGCGACCGGCGCCTCCGACTCGGGTTACACCTACGCGGCCGCGTGCCCCGACATCGATGGCGACGGCGATCCCGACCTCTATCTCGTCAACGCCGGTCGCAACACCTGGCTCCGCAACGATGTGGCGACGAGCGGCCGCTTCGTCGACGTCACGGCCGATTGGGGCGGCAACGCTCCCGAATGGTCGACCGCCGCCGCCTTCGTCGACTTCGACCAGGACAACGACCTCGACCTCTATGTAGTGAACTACGTCGACTTGGCGCTCGACCACCCAGGTTGTGGCAACCTCGAGCTCGGCGAGAAGGGTCGCACCTACTGCCACCCCGACGAGTTCCCGCCCACCGATGACCGGCTCTACCGCAACGACGACGGGCGCTTCGTCGACGTGAGCGACCGGATCGCGTTGAAGGGGAGCGGCGGCGCCGGGCTCGGCGCGGTGCCTTGCGACTACGACCTGGATGGCGACGTCGATCTCTTCGTCGCCAACGACTCGACGCCCAACTTCCTCTGGCGCAACGACGGCAACTGGACGCTCCGCGACGTGGCGTCGGAGGCGTGGGTCGCGGTCGACGGCTCGGGCGTCAGCACGGCCGCGATGGGCAGCGACTTCGGCGACGTCGATGGCGACGGCGATTTCGATCTGGTCGTCGCCAACCTCGCGATGGAGATGAACACGCTCTATCGCAACGACGGCGCCGGACGGTTCGACGATCGCAGCACGGCGAGCGGCTTCGGGCCACCGTCGCTCCTCTTCGTCGGCTTCGGCTGCGAGCTCTTCGACGCCGACCTCGACGGCGACCAGGACGCGCTGATCGCCAACGGCCACGTGATCGACAACGTCGAGCTCTACGAGCCGGCGCAGACCTTCCGCCAGCCGCCGCTCCTGATGCGCAACGAGGGCGGCGGGCGGTTCAAGTCGCTCGGTGCCGAGGCGGGCTCCTACTTCGCCGGCCGCTCCGTCGGTCGCGGGCTGGCGGTCGGCGATCTCGACAACGACGGCGATCTCGACGCTGTCGTCGCCCATTGGGACGCGCGCCCCGCGCTCCTGGAGAACACGACCAACGGCGCGCGGCCGTGGATCGGCCTCCAACTGGTCGGCGCGGGAAAGAACCGCCAGGCGATCGGCGCGCTGGTCACCGTCGAAGCGGGTGGCCACACGTTGAAGGACGAGGTACGCGGGACCAGCAGCTACGCGGCGTTCGCCGACCTGCGACTCGTCTTCGGCCTGGGCGCGGCGACGCAGGCCGATCGCGTGACGATCCGCTGGCCCGACGGCCGCACGACCTCCTGCGGCCCGCTCGCCGCCGGCCGCTACCACGCGGTGCGCGAGGCAAGCGAGTGAGGTACGCCCTCGCCGACGGAGCTTGTGACCACCGCGCCTCCCTCGGGAACTCGCGCCCGTCGTGACGGTCTGGTGACAGACGAGTCACGCCACCCGGAGCAAATCGCCGGGAGCGGCGATAACGTCTCAGCCGGTCGGTGACGCGGTTCCCCACCCCATGGAGCGGCCGCGGCCTACCTGAAGAGGGCACTCCCGATGCATCCGATCCGCTGCCTCGGCGTCGTGGCGATGGCGCTGGTCGCGCTCTCCGCCGCGCCGGTTCGGCCACTCGACGTGCCGAGCCGCACCTATCGCGATCCGGTCCACAAGTTCTCGTTCAAGATGTTCCCCGAGTGGGACCAGGTCCCGATCGAGATCACCGAGAAGTACGCGGTTGCCAAGTTCTTCGAGAAGGGCGACCGTGGCGACTGGTTCGCCCCCGAAGTCGACGTCCTCCGGCTCGACAAGCGCGGCGCCGGAACCAAGGGGCCGATCACCGGGATCGACCCGAGCAAGCTGAGCCCCGAGCAGCTCCGTGAGCTGCTGCAAGAAGGCAACGCGCCCAAGTGTGTGTTCGACCTCGCGTTCGGCGGGATGGCCGCCAGGGGTGAGGGCTGTGACCCGGCGTCGTTCAAGAAGATCACGTCGTACGACAAGGTCGATGGCAAGCTCTGGATGCACGAGTCGCAGCTCGGAAGCAATCCCAAGAACGCGAACTCGGTCCAGCTCGTGATGCTCGCCGCCTTCGAGAAGGAGGGCGTCGAGTACGGCATCCGCTTGTCGGGCCCGGCGCGCCGGCGCAAGGAGTTCGAGCCGGCGATCAAGACGATGGCAAAGTCGTTCGTCTTCTTCGACGACAAGGCGAAGGACGTCGTCTCCAACCTTGCGGGCATCCTCGACGGCGTGAACATCACGCCGAAGCGGCGCGGCGAGATCCAGAAAGGGCTCGTCAAGGGCTGGGGCGTCGAGGTGAGCCCCAAGAAGAACTACGTCATCATCTACAACACCAAGAAGAACAAGAACAAGTCGCTCGCCGAGACGATCGCCAAGCGCATCGAGGCGATCCGCGAGCAGGTCTACGAGGCGCAGTTCCCGCCCTCGCAACCGGTGAAGTCGGTGTCGATCGTGCGCATCTGTGGCGACCGCG
>CAYRQC010000541.1:0-2841 GCA_964426265.1 uncultured Phycisphaerales bacterium
GACAGACAAGCTCACACTCATCCGGTCGATGAGCTACTCGCCGAATGGACTGTTCAATCACACGGCGGCGAACTACCAGATGCTGACCGGCTACACGGCCGACAAGGTGAGCCCGTCCGGTCAGCTCGAGCCGCCGACGCCCAAGGACTTCCCGAACTTCGGCAGCCATCTCATCCGGCTGAAGCCGCTCGACGTCCCGATGCTGCCGTTCGTGATGATGCCGCGGCCGTTGCAGGAGAGCGGCGTCGTCGGCAAGGCGGGAACGGCCGGCTACCTCGGCCGCGCGTTCGATCCCTACTACCTCTATCCGCCGGGCGACGACTTCGACGTGCTGAAGATGGATCGCGTCCGCGTCGATGACCTGGCGATCCGCCCCGAGCTCTCGGTGCCGCGCCTCGAGCGGCGGGCCAACCTCCGCGAGCAGATCGACGCGGCGATGCCCGACATCGAGAAGGCGGTCGCGAAGTTCGACCTCGACGAGTACACCAGCGAGGCGATGAACCTCGTGCTCTCCGGCCGTGCGCGGCGCGCCTTCGACCTGCACGAGGAGCCCGACGCCCTGCGCGACCAGTACGGACGCCACCAGTTCGGCCAGTGCTGTCTGCTCGCGCGCCGCTTCATCGAGGCGGGGAGCCGCGTGGTCCAGGTGAACTGGCCGAAGGTTGCCAACTCCGACTTCCACAGTTGGGACATGCACGTCGACCTGCCGACCCGCATGCCGCTCGCGGCGCCGATGCTCGACTCCGGGCTCTCGACGCTGATCGCCGATCTAGACCAGCGCGGGCTGCTCGAGTCCACACTGGTCGTGACCGTCGCCGAGTTCGGCCGCAGTCCCAAGCGCGGTGTCTCGACCTCGGGCAACGCGAACAACGACAGCGGGCGCGATCACTGGCCCTATTGCTTCACTGCTGTCGCGGCGGGCGCCGGCATCCGCCGCGGCCACGTGCACGGCGAGTCGGACGCGACCGGCTCCGCGCCGATCCGCGATCCGGTCCACCCGACGCAATTGCTCGCGACGATCTACCACGCCTTCGGCATCGACCCGTCGACGCTCGCTTACAACCACCAGAACCAGCCGCGCGAGCTGGTGCAAGGCGCGCCGGTGACGGAGCTCTTCGCGTGACAGGGCGCGCGGCCTGGCGGACGAGCCGCCTCCTCGCGGCGGTGGTGGCAACCGCGATTGCGGCGACGGTGGCAGCACCGTCGAGCTTGTTCGCACAGACTCCTCCGAAGCCGGACACGGCCAAGCCGGACGCTGCGAAACCCGCAGCCCTCAAGCCGGTCAGCTTCTACAAGGAGGTCCGGCCGTTCCTGACCGCGAGCTGCGCCGGCTGCCACCAGCCCGCGAAGGCGGGCGGCCACGTCGTGCTGACGAGCTACGCCGCCATCCTCACCGCGCCGATGACACCACCCGATCCGAAGGGCGCCAAAGACCCGCTCGTTGCGCCCGGCCAACCCGACGAGAGTCGTCTGCTCGCCGTCCTCCTGCCGCGCGGCGAGAAGCCACCGAAGATGCCCAAGAGTGGCGGACCGCTGACCGAGAAGCAGATCGACCTCGTGCGCCGTTGGATCGCGGAAGGTGGCACCGATGACACACCGGCCGCCGCCAGCGAGACCTTCTCGATGGAGCGACCGCCGGTCTACACACAGCCGCCGGTCGTGACGTCACTCGACTTCGCACCGGACGGCTGCACGCTCGCCGTCTCGGGGTATCACGAGACTCTGCTCTTCAACGTGGAGCTTTCCACCTCCGGTGGCGCCGGCAATGGCGTCGCCGCCAACACCGCGGGTGTCAGCATCGCCCTCTCCGCGCGTCTCGTCGGCCTTTCGGAGCGCATACAAACCGCTGCCTTCTCCCCCGACGGCGCTCGCCTGCTCGTCGTCGGCGGCTCGCCGGCGCGCTTGGGCGAGGTGCAGATCTGGAACGTGAAGGAGCGCAAGCTCGAGCTCTCACAGACGGTCGGTGCCGACACGCTCTACGGCGGCTCCTGGTCCCCCGACGGCAAGCTCGTCGCGTTCGGCGGCGGTGACAGCTCGGTGCGCATCCTCGACCGCGAGAAGGGCGAGCTCGTCTTCTTCAACGCGGCGAGCGAAGACCTGGTGCAAGGCACCCGCTTCTCGAGCGACGCCTCGCACGTCGTCTCGATCGGCCGCGATCGGGCACTCAAGCTCTTCCAAGTCGCCACCCAACAGTTCATCGACAACATCACCAGCATCACGCCGGGTGCGTTGAAGGGCGGCCTGCTGGCGCTCGACCGCCATCCGAAGGAAGACGTGCTGCTGATCGGCGGCGCCGACGGCCAGCCGAAGACCTACAAGATGTACCGCACGCAGAAGCGCGAGATTGGCGACGACTTCAACCACCTGAAGAGCTACGCGCCGCTCGCCGGCCGCCTCTTCGCCGCCGAGTACGCGCCCGATGGCGCGCGCTTCGTCGTCGGCTCGAGCAACGACGGCAAGGGCGAGGTGCGCGTGTACGCCGCCGACCAGGAGGCGCCCGTCTGGTCGCTGCCGACCGCGACCGCGATCTATGCCACGACGTTCCGCGGCGATGGCGCGTTGATCGCCGCCGCCGGCTTCGATGGCACCGTGCTGCTGATCGATGCAGCCAGCGGTGCCCTGCTCGGTTCCTTCCAGGCAGTACCGCTCCGATCGTGAGGTTCTTGCATGAATCCGCTGCTTGACCTGTTCACGTCGCTGCTGGTGGCCCAGGCACCCGTGGTGCCGATCGACCATGTGGTCGACCTCTCGATCCATCCGGCGACCATCGCGCTGCATGACCGCTTCGAATCGGTCCAACTGGTGCTGACCGGTCGCCTGGATGACGGTCAGGCGATCGAC
>CAYRQC010000542.1:0-3236 GCA_964426265.1 uncultured Phycisphaerales bacterium
ACCGATCCGCGCTTCGACGAGCAGTGGGATCTCGACCAGGCGAACGACATCGACATCGACGCCCCAGAGATGTGGGACGTCACGCCCGACGGCAATGAGGTGGTCGTCGCGGTGGTCGACACGGGAATCGACTACAACCACGATGACTTGAAGAACCAGCTCTGGAAGAACCCGGGCGAGATCAAGGGCAACCACATCGACGACGACGGCAACGGCTGGGTCGACGACTACTACGGCATCGACGCGGTGAACGGCGACGGCGATCCGAAGGACGACGAGGACCACGGCACGCACGTCTCGGGGACGATCGCCGCGCAGCACAACAACGGGAAGGGGATCGCCGGGATCTGCTGGAGCGCGAAGATCATGGCGCTCAAGTTCCTCGACTCCTCGGGCTTCGGCTACGACAGCGACGCCATCACCTGTCTCGATTACGCCGTCGCGCACGGCGTCCTGGTGTCGAACCACAGCTACGGCGGCGCCGGCTACAGCCAGTCGTTCTACGACGCGTTCGATGCGGCGGGGGACGCGGGCCACCTGTCGGTCATCGCCGCCGGCAACAACTCGAGCGACCTCGAGCTCTTCCCGTCCTACCCGGCCTCCTTCGACCTGCCCGAGCTCCTCGTCGTCGGGGCGAGCAACCAATCGGACAATCTCGCGGCGTTGTCCGACTATGGCATCGTCACCGTCGACGTGCTCGCGCCCGGAATCTCGATCCTGAGCTCGATCCGCGGCAATGCGTACGCCGCGTGGGACGGCACCTCGATGGCGTGCCCGCACGTCACCGGCGTCGCGGCGCTCCTCTTCTCGTCAGGCACGACGGCCGACGGGCAGGTCGTCAAGAACTGGATCCTCGACTCGGTCGACTGCTACTCGTCGATCGCCTCCAAGTGTGTGACGGGCGGCCGGCTGAACGGCTGGCGCGCGATGCAACACGCGTCGTTCGATGTGCTCGAGACGCAGCTCTGGAGCCGCGATGGGACCCGCGCCGCCTCGAACCTCGGGTCGGCGGCCTGCAAGCTCGGCGATGTCGATGGCGACGGGAAGATCGACGTGGTGGTGGGCGAGCCGGCGGCGAAGCCGGGCAGCTTCACCAACGGCACGGCGATCGTCCTCTCGGGTGCGAGCGGCGCGACGATCCGCACCGTCGCCGGCCCCTCGCAGAACGGGGCGCGCTTCGGCGCCGCGCTGGCGTCCCTCGGCGACGCGAGCGGCGACGGCGTGCCCGACTTCGTGGTCGGCATGCCGCTCGCCAACGGCTCCCTCACCGACGCCGGCGGCTATCGCGTCGTCTCGGGCGCGAACGGCTCGACCGTGGCCGAGGGGTTCGGCACCAAGCTCAACGGCCACGAGGGCTGGTCAGTCTGTGGCATGGGCGACCTCAGCGGCGACGGGCTCGCCGACTTCGCGACCGGCGCCCCGGGCATCAGCAAGACGATTGCGCGCAACGGCAAGACGGGCGCCGCGATCTGGTCGGTCACGCGCACCAACAGCGACGAGTTCGGCACTTCGGTCGCGAACGCCGGCGATTTCAATGGCGACGGCAAGGCCGACGTGGTCGTCGGTTCGCCCGGCGTGAACATGGCCGAGGTGCTCTCCGGCTCGAACGGTGCCGTACTGCTGACGATGAGCCCCGGCGGGACCGATCGGATCGGCGCGACGGTCGCGCCCATCGGCGACATCGACAACGACGGCAAGAACGACTTCGCGATCGGCAACGACGCCCGCAACCGGATCATGCGGATCTTCTCGGGCACGACCGGGAGTGTGATCTATCGCATCAACGCGCCGGCCGGCGAGGTGCTTGGCGACCTCGGCATCGCCGTCCGCGCGGCCGATCGCGATCGCGACCATCGTCCCGACTTCTGGGTTAGCTGGCAGGGCGTGGACAACGTCGAGCTCCACTCGGGCATTGATGGGTCGCTGCTGCAAGTGATCGAGGGACCGGTGGGCGGCGGGTTCGGCTGGTCGATGGCGGCCGACGCCGATCTCGACGGTGACGGCGACTGGGACCTGGTGGTGGGCGCTCCGTTCGAGGACCCCGGGAGCTTCGCCGACGGCGGTCGTGTGCACGCCTACGCATCGGACGAGCTGATGTTCTCGGTCACGCCGAAGAACCCGAACGAGGGCGACGACGTGACCGCGCTCGTGACCGGCGGCGAGACCGACGAGGCGCTGCTGCTCGCGATCACCGAGTACGACGACGTGCCGGTCTTCGAGATTCTCGTCATCGACGCGTTCGGACCGTTCGGCCGCTACGAGGTCACCGACACCATCCCGTCAGGCACCAGCGGCTCGACGTTCACCTTGCAAACGTGGGGCATCAAGTACGCCAAGAGCCGTTTGGTCGCGAGCAACCCGCAGACGATCACGGTGCAGTAGCGACGGCGCCGATCGGGCGCGCGCCACATCGTCAGTCGGGCACGGTGCGGAAAACGTCGGCGTAACCATCCCGGATCGGTACGACGGCGGCCGTCACGGCTTCGACGGCGGCGCGTCCCACCATTTCGAGAGGGCCGTGCTCGACCGCCGCGGTTGGCGCGCGTAGTGGGACGTGTCGTTGTAGAGGACGAGTCGCGCGCGCACGGCGTCCTTGAAGTCGAGCACGTTCAAGCTCGCGGGCGCGAGGTCGAGCCGATCGCGGTAGCCGCGAGCGTCGATGCCGAGCATGCTCGCGATGACGAGCCGGATCGTCGCCTTGTGCGAGACGATCGCGATGCACTGGCCCGCGTGTGCCGTCACCGCTTCGCGCAGCACCGGTAGCGCGCGCGCCATCACCGCGAGCCCCGACTCGCCGCCCTTTGGCGCGAACGTGAATGGATCGGTCTCCCACGCGGCGTACTCCTCGGGAAACGCCTGCTCGACCTCGTTGCGCCGCATCTGCTCCCAGCGGCCGTGGTCGATCTCACGCAGTCCGTCGCACGGGATCGCCGTGAGCCCATGTGGCCGCGCGACGAGCGCCGCCGTGTCACGCGTCCGCTGCAACGGACTGCAGTAGATCGCGGCGATCGGTTCCTCTTCGAGCCGTTCGCCGAGCAGCGCCGCCTGCTCGCGACCGGTGTCGGAGAGAGCGACATCCGTCGCGCCGGCAAAGCGATCCTCGGCACTGAGCGTCGTCGCACCGTGGCGGATCAGGAAGACGCGGGTGGTCATGGTCGGGTCCTCGCTCGTGGGATGAAGCCCCCGAAACACAGTCGTTCGATTCGAACGAACAATGTTCGTTCGCCCCGCTCGAG
>CAYRQC010000543.1:0-5067 GCA_964426265.1 uncultured Phycisphaerales bacterium
CGAGACCGTGTGGAAAGGTCTCGAACGCCTCACCGACATCACGACGGCCTACCGGCTCTTCTTGTCCTCGGCGTAGTCGGCCGTGTCCAGCGGGAGGACTTGTGGGGCAGGGTTAGGGGCTCGCCTCCACCACGACAGGTCCGCGTCAGCTGGCCGGCTGCACCTGCTGCGGCGCCGGGCGGGCGGCGAAGTAGTCGGCTGCGAACCGCAGCATCTGCTCCTCGCCGAACTTGCGGAACGCCGTGAGATCTCCCTCGCTCCCGAGGTTGCCGGCGATGTAGCCCTTGGGCAGGTCGCGGTCGCGAATCGTGATCTTCGTCGTGATCGAGAAGGTTCCGTCGGCGGCGCACGGATCGAGCAGGAAGTTGATGCGCGTGAAGTGCTTGCGGAGGGGGCGACCCTCTTCCAGGACCGGTTCGTCGTAGGAGAGCGAGAGGTCGTACTTGCCCTCGAAAAAGCCGTGGCCGACCTCGAACATCGGCGCCTCGGCGATCAGCTCTCCCATCAGCCGCTCGAACTCCTTGACCAGCTCGCCGCGGGCGGTCAGGAACTTCTCTGCCGGTTGATCGAGGCCCAGCTCGTGATCCGAGCGCGGGACGCGTTGTCGCGTCCGCTCGCTCTCGCTGGCCCGGATCTCTCGGATCTTGTCCCGGAAGTTCGTCATGGTTTGCCCTCCGGCGGCTGGCTCCGGTCGTTGCGGCGCGCCGTGTTGGCTCGATGGGGCTCGAGGGAGCTGGTTTCGTGCACCGGCTTGGATGCACCTCGAGCCGTTCGCGAGTCGTTCCGGCATCACCGTAGTTAGCTGAAGTCTGACACCATAGCCACGGGTTGCACGGAATCAGAAACGGGACTAGCGGTGTCGGGTCGGGAAAGGGGTTCCGATCGCAGAGGTTGCGATCGAGTCGGTTCGGGTTAGTCCGGGTCTCGGATCAGTTTCGATCAGTAGCAGATCAGCGACTCGATCGGGGCTCCCGCGAGCTTGGCGCGGCCGCCGAGGAAGCCGAGCTCGATCACGAAGAGGCAGACGGCGACCTGCCCGCCGACGCGCTCGACCAGGCGGCGCGCCGCGCTCATCGTTCCGCCGGTCGCCAGCAGGTCATCGACGAGCGCCACCCGCTCACCGCGGCGGATCGCGTCCTCGT
This sequence comes from uncultured Phycisphaerales bacterium, assembly GCA_964426265.1. Lineage (GTDB taxonomy): Bacteria > Planctomycetota > B15-G4 > B15-G4 > SIAN01 > SIAN01. The sequence goes on from CAYRQC010000543.1 coordinate 1,143, forward strand.
GCATCTCGAGCGAGTCGGTGCCGTACTCGAGAGAGTAGGCCTCGCGTACCCGCTTGTAGGGCAGCTTGTTCGGCTTGCGCAGCGGCACCAGCCCCAGACCGAGCCGCACCGCGAGCGTCGCGGCGAAGAGGAAGCCGCGCGACTCGATGCCAGCGACGACGTCGACCTGCTTGTCGGCGAGCCGGGCGGCGAGCTGATCGACCGTCTGCGCCAGCGCCGTCGCGTCGCGCAGCAGCGGCGTGATGTCCTTGAAGAGGATGCCCGGCTTGGGGAAGTCGGGCACGTCGCGGATGAACTTCGAGAGGTCGAGCGCGGAGTGGTTCATGGAGCGCGGCATGTTACGGCGGGCGCGATCATGGGCCAGCTATGCTCCCGCGCCGTCGCATGGCGGAGCTTCCTTCGCGTCCACTTCTGCGCCCGGTCGAGATCGTTCCCCTCACGGAGAACGGTCGGCGTTCGTTCTTGCTCAGCGACCCAGCGGGGCACCTCGAAGCGCCGCTGCAGCTCTCCGGTGCTGCGCTGCTGCTGCTCTCGTTGTGTGATGGATCGCGCGCGCCGGAGGCGATCGGCGCCGACTATCGAGCGCGCAGTGGGCAGCCGCTCAGCGCGGAAGAGCTGGCCGAGTTCCTCGCGACGATGGACGAGATGCATCTGCTCGAGTCGCCGCGCTTCGCGGCCCATCGCGCGCAGCTCGAGCAGCAGTTCATCGCGAGCCGCTGGCGCGCGGCGCACCATGCCGGGGGCGCCTACGAAGCCGACGCGATGAAGCTCGCGACCACGCTCGATGGGTGGCTCGAGCGCGGCAGCGCGGGTGGACGCCGGGGCGATCGGCTGCGTGCCTTGATCGCGCCGCACATCGACTTTCATCGCGGTGGAGAGGGCTACGGCCTCGCCTACGCGGCGCTTCGCGGGCGGGAAGCTCCCGAGGTCGTCGTGCTCATCGGCACTGGACACGCGGCCGAGGAGGGGCGCTTCATCGTCTGCGACAAGGGGTTCGAGACGCCGCTCGGCAGGCTGGCGGCGGACGACTCGTTCCTGGCGCGGTTGGAGCATCGCCTGCCGAGGAGCTATCGGCGCGGCCAGCTGGCGCACCAGAACGAGCACTCGCTCGAGCTGCAGGCGGTCTGGCTCGCGCATCTCTATGGCGAGCACGTTCCCACGATCGTGCCGATCCTGGGTACCTCGTTCGATGACCTGATGGAGCGGGGCAACGGACCGCTGCACGATGGCGAGACGCGCGACTTCCTCGGCGCGCTGCGCGAGACCTGGCAGGAGGAGCGGCGGCGCGTGGTGGTGGTGGTGGGTGCCGACTTCAGCCACGTCGGTCCGCGGTTTGGTGATGAGCGGCCCGCCGATGGCGCGCTGCTCGCCGAAGTGCGGGCGCGGGACGAGGCGGCACTCGTCGCGATCGGCAGCGGCTCAGCGGAGCGGTTCTTCGAGGCGGTCGCCGCTCATCGCAACGTCCACCGCATCTGCAGCGTCGCGGCGATCTACGCGGCGCTCTTCACGGTCGAGGCGGAAAGCGGCGATCGGCTGGTCTACCATCAGGCGGTCGCGCCAGATGCTCAGCTGGCGGTGACGTTCGCGGGAGTTGCGCTCTACGGTGCCGCCGAAGGTGCGAGCGGCGCTTCGGCAGGGCTCGCGCGCGAGCCGAGGAGACGGGCGTGACGAGCTGCGAGCGCGACGTCGTGACGGCGAGCGTGGTCGAGTGCCGCAGCTCGGGGCGGGACGGCTTCCTGCTGCGCGTCGCGTTGGCGCAGCCGTTCGCCGGTCCGCTCGAAGGGGGCCACTTCTTCATGGTGCGCACGGTGGGGAGCGACTTCCCGCTGCTCAATCGGCCGTTCAGCGCCCACGACGTTCGGCGATGCCGGGGCGGGCTCGAGATCGCATTCCTTTTCAAGGCGATCGGGAGCGGCACGCGCTGTCTGTCGCGGCTGCGCGCGGGCGATTCGGTCCTGCTGGTCGGGCCGCTTGGTCGGCCATTTCCGGCTGGCGGTGTGGGTGATCCGGCGGTGGGTGAATCGACAGCAGGTGAAGCGACCGCCAATGAGGCGACCCCGCCTGCGACCACGCTGCTCGTCGCAGGCGGTGTCGGTCTGCCGCCGCTCTTCCTCTGGTTGCGGCGCCGACAGGAGGAGGGGCGCCGCGATCCAGCCGTGCTCCTCTACGGCGCGCGCTATCGCGATCAGCTCTTCGAGCTCGAAGCCGCGAGCGCGCTGGGCGTGCCAGTGCGGACCGCGACCGAGGATGGCAGCCACGGTCTGCACGGCCGTGTCGATCACCTGCTGCGGCAGACGCTCGACGAGCTCGCGGGTCATTCGGTGCGGATCTTCACGTGTGGCCCCGATCCGATGATGGCGGCGGTGGCGCGCCTGGCCATCGAGCGGCGTGTGCCGTGCCTCGCCTCGCTCGAAACGGTGATGGCGTGCGGCTTTGGCGTCTGCAACGCGTGCGCGGTGCCGGTGACGGCGGGTGATGGCAAGCTCGCTCGCTACGCACGTGCTTGCATCGACGGTCCGGTGATGGATGGCGCAACGGTGCTCTGGCAGCACGCCGCGCACTGAACTATCGTCCCGCTCCCTTTTCCCACACGAGCACGAGATCGCGTCCTCATGAGCACTGAAGCAGCCACTTTCGAGCGCCTGAGCTTCGCGCTGCAGCGCGCGATGAACGAGACCGTCGGCAAGCGCAACCCGCCGGTCTTCATCCTCGACGACGCACGGCAGGCGGCGCTCGACGTGGCGAAGGTGATCGTCGGCGCGGATGGCCAGCTCGCGACGAAGAGCTACGAGCTGCTCAACGCCAAGCTGCCGGCCGACCTGCGCGCGTGGTTGCTCGAGCTCCCCTCGTTCCTCTCGAAGAAGGGGCGCAAGGAGCAGGGCGACGAGCTGTGCGATCTCTACGAGCCGATCTTTGGCAAGCCCTACCTCGATGCCGAGCGGGCGGTCGTCCTCTGGGAGTCGGGCGCCAAGGACGAAGGAAAGCGCGCGCTGAAGAAGGCCGGGGAGGAGCATCCCGACCACTGTTGGCCGCACCTGCGGCTCGGCTACGTGCTGGAGCAGCAGGGCTTCCTGGATGACGCGCAGAAGCACTACGAGCAGGCGGTCGACAAGGCGCGTCAGAGCGAGCAGAAGAAGGACGTCCGCTTCTCATGGGATGGCCTCGTCCAGTTCTGGCACAACAAGGGCGACCGCAACAAGGCGGTCGAGCTGTCGCGTCAGATGCTGAAGGAGTGCCCGGAGCTCGAGGAAGAGCTGAAGGTCGAGACCATCACGAACGCCGCGCCGAAGGTCGGCCGCAACGACCCCTGCCCTTGCGGCTCCGGTCAAAAGCACAAACGCTGCTGCGGCAAGGCTGCGTAGCAACGATGACGCGCGTGGCCCGGCACGGCCGTTCGCGCGCCTCGCCACCGCAACGGAGCGCCGCCCAGTGATCGAGGTCGTCGGCTTCTCGAAGAGCTACGGAAAGAGCTACGGATCGGCGGGCGGCAGCGAGGCGGTGAAGGAGCTCTCCTTCACGGTGGCGCCGGGCGACATCCTCGGTCTGGTCGGCCCGAACGGCGCCGGCAAGACGACGACGCTGCGCGCGATCGCCGGGATCCTGCGGCCGACGGCCGGGACGCTGCGCATCGGCGGCTACGACGTCGTGCGCGAGCCGGTCGCGGCGAAGCGCCAGCTCGCGCTCGTGCCCGACACGCCCAATCCCTACGAGATGCTGACCGTGCGCGAGCACCTCGAGTTCGTCCGGCTTGCCTACGACAGCGCGGAGCCGCGCGACCCCGACGCGCTGCTCCAGCAGTTCGAGCTCGACGGCAAGCGCGACGAGCTCTGCGGCTCGCTCTCGCGCGGCATGCGCCAGAAGCTCGCGATCTGCTGCGCGCTGCTCCACCGGCCCAAGGCGCTCCTGCTCGACGAGCCGCTGACCG
>CAYRQC010000544.1:0-5649 GCA_964426265.1 uncultured Phycisphaerales bacterium
GTTCACGGTGCCGGGCGGCCATGGCACCCAGTTCGGCATCGAGGCCAACGCGATCACCCAGCTCTCCGATGTCGCGACGCGGTTCGCGAAGCTCCTGCCGTGGAAGCCCGACGTCGTGAAGGCGATCGTCGAGCACGGCGCGTGGTCGACGCTGCCGGCGATGCCGACGCTCGACGAGGCGACGCTCACCGAGATCGGCCGGCAGACGCGCGCGGCGGGGGTGCCGCTCTTCGTCCACATCTGGACGCTGGCGGAGGCGAAGAGCGCGGTGCGCGCCGGCGCGAGCGCGCTGGTGCATGGTGTCTACATCGGCGCCGTCGACGACGAGCTGATCGCGATGATGAAGGAGCGCCACGTCGCGTACGTGCCGACGCTCGCCGTGGTCCTCGGCCCGCGGCGGCTCGCGGCCGGCAACACGCCCTATCGGCACGAGCGGATCGATGGCTACCTCCACCCCGATCTGGCGGCGGCGCTGAACGATCCGGCGACCGAATCCTGGGCGTCCAAGTGGACCGGCGCCGACGAGAAGCTCTTCTTCGCGAACCTGAAGCGGCTCTACGCCGCGGGCGTGCGGGTCGGCACTGGCACGGACGCCGGCAATCCGTGCACGCCGCACGGGCCGGCGCTGCTGGAGGAGATCGCGCTCTACGTCGAGGCGGGCCTCTCACCGGCGCAGGCGTTGCAGTGTGCGACGCTCGAGTCGGCGCGTGTGCTGCGTTGTGAAAAAGAGTTTGGCTCGCTGGTACCGGGAAAGATCGCCGATGTCGTCTTCGTGCGTGGCGATCCGACGACGGACATCGACGCGCTCTGGCAGATCGAAGGCGTCCTCAAAGCTGGGCGCGAAGTGCCGCGCGAAGCGCTGCGCGCGAAGAACGCCACCCGCAGCGCCGGGCCGCAGGTCCTGCAGCTCCACACCGACATCGCGCCCCAGGTCGACGACTTCGACGATGGCGATCTGGTGAGCGGTTGGGGCGGCGAGTGGTTGGCCTCTGCCGACTCGGCGATTCCCGGAGGCAAGTCGACCGCCACCCTCGAGCTCGCCGAGGCGGACGGGTCGGGCCATCTGCTGGTTCGGGGCGCGTTGGTCGAAGGAAACTCGTTCGGTGCGTTCGCCGGCTTTGCGATCCAGTGGGATCCGGAGGCGCGCCGCGTCGTCGACGTCTCGGTGGCGCATGAGGTCGTGTTGCGTCTCCGCGGCACGCCGCGCAGCCACCAGCTCGTGCTCGAGCGTGCGCAGGTGAAGGACTACAACGTCTTCGCCGCCGCCTTCAACGCAAGCGACGAGTGGCAGGTCGTGCGCGTGCCTCTCACCTCGTTCCGCCAGATCGGCTACGGCGCGACGGTGAAGCCGGGCTGGAGCGACGTGAAGGGGCTGACCCTGACCGCGCGCGTCAACCCGGGCGTCAAGAATGGGCTCGGCGACTTCGAGCTCGAGGTTGACTGGATCCGGTTCGAGTAGCGGCGCTCGCGCTGCACGAATGATCACGCCACCGGTGAACGCACGATCGGGTCGTCGACGGCTGCTCGGCAGGCTGCTCCTCGCCGCTGCCTCCATCGTCATTCTCGATCAGGTCGTGAACGCGGTCGTGGGCGACGACGGCTGGCCCTTGGGGCGGCGGATCGCGCCCTTCGACCCGGCGCTCTTCACCGTCGAGCAGCAGGCTTCACTTGCCCGACTGGCGAAGATCGCGGACGGCGCGCCGCAGGAGAGCGTCGTCCGCTACGACGCGGAGCTGGGTTGGGTCTCGCCACGCAGCGAGCAGGCCGGCGATAGCTGGTACGACGCGCACGGCGCGCGGCGCAGCGCTCCAGGTGTTGGCGAGGGACCCGGCCGGCGGCTCCTCCTGATCGGCTGCTCGTTCATTCATGGCGACGAGATCGGTCCCGACGAGACGTTCGCGGCGCGTCTCGCGGCGAGATCAACCGACTCCATCTTCAACTGTGGTGTCGGTGGCTACGGGATCGACCAGGCGCTGCTCGTCCTGCGCCGCGAGGGCGCGGCGATCCGACCCGATGAGGTGTGGCTCGGCGTGGTGCCGAAGGCGCTGCCGCGGCTGCTCTCGCACTATCGACCCGCCATGCGCCATCGCGAGCCATCGGTGTCGTTCAAGCCGCGCTTCCGGCTAGGCACGGACGGAACGCTCGAGCTGATCCCGAATCCGGCGCCGACGCCGCGACGGGCGGTCGAGCTGCTCACCACTTCCGGCGCGCTCTACGCGGCGATCGGGCACGACGACTGGTTCCTTGCCCGTCACCCGCTCGCCTACGCGCCGTACGGTTCGAGTCTGTGGCATCGCTCAGGCTTGGCGCGCCTGCTCCTCACCGCGATCGAGACGCGCGATCGTCCACAGCTTTCGGAGCTGTTGGCGGACGGTGGCGAGCTCGCCCCCCTTGCGCGAGCGGTCGTCCTGGCAACCGCGCGTGAGTGCATAGGCCTCGGCGCGCGCTTTCGGTTGCTCGTGCTGCCCGATGCGGAGGATCTCGCGAGTGCGGCGCAGGGCGGGCCGGCGGCCGTTTCGGGACTTCTCGCCGAGCTCCGGGACGCCGGCATCGAGATCGTCGACGTGACACCGTTCCTGCTCAGGGCGGGGATCCGTGGCGGTGGCGAGCCGTGGTTCCAGCCGGGCGGCCATTACACGGCGCGAACGGCGGAAGTGGTCGCGGCGGCGCTGGCCGCGAGCTGTGGAAACCACTGACGTGTGGTCTCGACGTGATGCGCATCGCCGCCGCCTGCTGTTGGCGAGCGGCGCCTTGCTGCTTGCCGCAGGCGCGGCGGTGGTGGCGCTCCTGCTCGATCCACGCCTTGCCGTACGGTGGTTCAGCTCCGACGGCGTCCTGAACCAGTACACACTCCACTGGCTGGCGATCTACCGAACCAGCGCATGGGTCGTGAGCACAGGGCTCTTTGTCGTTGCCGGCTTGGGATTCGCCTGCCGATCGGTTGCCCAAGCGTGGGTCGCGCGCTGGTGGCTGCTCGTGTGTCGCTGTGCACTCTCCCTCCTGTCGCTCGTGGTTGCTTCGGTCGTGCTCGAGATCGTCGCGCGGACTCTCGACGCGTTCGGATCGCCGACGCACCTCGTCGACGATCCCGACGCGCTGGCCCGCGCCTTCATGGAGAGCGTGCAGCCGCAGCTCAACTCCGACGGGATGCGCGACGACTCGTTCGATCGACCGCGCGGTGCCGGCGAGCATCGCGTGCTGGTGATCGGCGACTCGTTCGCGTTCGGCTTCGGGATCGCCGAGCGCGAGCGGACCATCCCGGCCGTGCTGGAAGCCGATTTGGCGGCGCATGGGCCATTCGACGTCTTCAACGCCGGGATCCCCGGAGCCGACACGTGGCGCGAGCTCGAGGCGTTCCGCGCCCTTCGCACGCGCGTCGACCCCGACCTCGTGCTGATCGCGTGGTACGTCAATGACACCGAGTCCGACGACGAGAAGCGCGCTTACAAGCGGCAGCATCGACTCGTGCCGCTGCTCTCCGCCATCCTGCTGCGCAGCAGTGCCGCCTGGCGTCGCTTCGAGCCCCTGGCGATCGCCACTCTCGAGCGTCTCGGTCTCGAATCGACCTACGTCGATCACCTGAAAACGCTCTACGGCGTGCCGGACGGCGGTCCATGGTCGCAGCGTGAAGCGTTCGTGCATCTCCTGGTCGAGGCCAGCGCGAATGGCCCCCGAGCTGCCGTCGTCCTCTTTCCTCTGATCGAGGACCTGGTCCACTATCCGATGGAGGAGGTCCACGCGCTCGTCAAGCAGGCGTGCGCCGACGGCGGCGTCCCGTGCCTCGACCTGCTCGAGCTGTTCCGAGGGGAGTCGGCCGCGGCACTGCAGGCGGGACCGCTCGATCACCACTTGAACGAGGTCGCTGCGGCGCGCGCCGCCCATGCGATCGCCGAGTTCCTGGCCCGCGAGCACCTGCTCGATCTGACGCGGAGCCGTTGATGGGCGTGTGTTGCATCACCACGCGCACGCGGCGTCTTCGTGAGGCGTCGTGAATCACGGAACGGCGGGCGGTCGCGGCTCGTAGGCAGCGCGCCCCTCTGAATCCTCATGCGGAGCCGCCGGTGCTGGTGCGAGCAGCTCTCCTCCTTCTTGGGTCGATGATCGCCGCGCCGCTGCGTGTGCAGGCGTCCGCGCCGACCGCCACCGAGCTCTCCGCGGACCTCGACACGCTGATCGAGAAGCTGCGCGCAACCCATCCCGATCTGGAGCGTCGCCACTCGCGCGCAACGTGGGACGCCGCGTTCACCGACGTGCGATCGCGCCTCGACGGGATGTCGACGGCTCGCTTCGTTCTCGAAGTGACGCGGCTCGTCGCGCTCGCAGGCGACGGCCACACGCGGGCCGAAGTCGAGGGCACGAGTGTCTGGCGGCGCACGCTCCCGCTGCGTTTTCGCCGCCACGCCGACGGGCTCTTCGTCATCGCGGCCGCGTCAGAGCACGCCGCGCTCGTCGGGCAGAGAGTGGTGCGGATCGGCGCACGGGAGATCGCTCCACTGCTCGTCGATGTCCGCCGCGCGATGTCGGGCGACAACGACGAGATGAGCGACGCGCTCGCGCCGCTCGCACTCATGACCCGCGACGCACTCGACCTGCTCGGCGCCGGCTCGGCGGACGCACCGATCGAGATCGTCACGGCGGCAGCCGACGGCAGCCTGTCGACGGCGATTTTGTCGGAGGTCGTCCCTGGCGGACCGCCGTTCCAGGCTCCCGCGGGTTGGATCTTGGCGCAGCCGCGGATCGATCCGTTGCCGCCCTCGCTTCGTCCCCATTCACCGCTGAGGCCCTACTGGTTCGAGTGCCTCGACGATGAGTGGGCCGTCTACTTCCGCTACGACGCGGTCGCCGACGACCCAGGCGAGCCGTTCCCCGCCTTCGTCGCCCGTCTGTTCCGTTTCATCGAGGAGAACGAGATCGAGCGGCTGATCATCGACCTGCGCGGGAACGACGGCGGCAACAACTACCTCGTCCAGCCGCTGATCCACGCGGTGCTGCGTTGCGATCGGATCAACCAGGCGGGACACCTCTTCGTGCTCACCGGTCCTGGCACCTTCTCGGCCGCGGTGAACTGCGCGTCGGATCTCGAGCGCGAGACGCGCGCCCTGTTCGTCGGTGAACCGACCGGTGCCGGCGCCAACCACTGCGGAGATGCCAGCTCGTTCGTGCTGCCGCGAACGCGCATCGCGGTTCGCTGCTCGACCGTCCGCTGGCAGAAGTCCGATCCGCACGACTCGCGCACGGCGATCTTGCCGGACGTGCCGGTCCCGAGCCTCTTCTCCGATTGGATCGCGGGCCGCGACGCTGCGCTGGAGGCGGCGCTCGCCTTCGATCCCGCCACGGCAGCGAGCTTCGAGGCGATCCCGCCAATCAGCCATTGGCGCCGACCGAGTCAGGAGCGGCGACGCTGAAGCGTTGGCGGCTGCCAGTCGGTCAATCGAGCCGTCGCTGTACAAGTAATATGATTTGAGTTTTGCTTGTGACATGACCGCGGTTCCCGAAGACGTCCAGCAGATCCTGCGCGAGCTCATCTGCATTGCCCGGACTTGAGCGGGGTTGCAGAGTCGCAAGGATTCGACTTGGTCCCTGCCGGGTCTCGTGGCTTGCGTGGTCTGACCGGCGAGCCCGAAAAACCTGTGGTGCCGTGTACTCGAA
>CAYRQC010000545.1:0-9527 GCA_964426265.1 uncultured Phycisphaerales bacterium
GGCTTGCTGCGGCGCAGCGGCTCGAGCAGCTCGCCCACCCATCGATCGCGGAGGGTGACGAGCGGCGCGCTCGCGGCAAGCGTCGACCGCTCGGCGATGACGACCAACGGGGCGAGCCGCTCGCCGCTCTGCACGAAGCGACCCGCTTCGCGACCGAGCCGCGCGTGCCAGTCGGCGACGACGCCGCGCCACGCGAACACACTCTCTCCGGGCGGGGCCGGCGGAGGTGCATCGTCGAGCGGCCGCCAGCCGTCGAACTCGACTACGGCCGGCGGCACCGGCAGTCCTGCGTCAGGATCCACCACGAGGGTCGGCTCATCGGGTCGCGCGATCTCATCGGGCGGCGCTTGCTCGTCGGCTCGCGACCCCTGATCAGATGAGATTGGCGTTGGATCGGGTGGCGGCGAAGTATCGGGTCGCGCCACGACGTCCTTGGCCACCGATCGCACCTGCGGCCCGGATCCCATGCAGTAGATCAGCGCAGCGACCGCCAGCAGCGCGGGCGCCCAAACGCCAATCGGGATCGTCGTTTCCTTCGCCACTTTCGCGATCGTAGCCGCAGTCGCCGGATGCCGCGGACTCCGGCAACCGACGCTCTCGTCGGGTCACTCCGCGCGTCACCCGTCGAGCGGCAGGCGCAGTCGGAAGCAGGCGCCGCCACCTCCCCCTCCCGGCGCTCCACCATCGAGCGTCAGCTCACCTCCGAGGTCACGGGCAACCCCGCGCGCCAGCGCCAGCCCGAGCCCGACTCCCGGCGTCGGATCGCCGTTGCGAGCTCCGCGCTCGAAGGGGGCGAAGATCTGCCGCCTCAACGCCTCGGAGATCCCCGCTCCGTGGTCCCGCACGCACAGCTCGAGCGCCGCGCCCGTGCGGTGCAACGTGAGCTCGATCCGTGGATCGGTGGCACTGTGGGCGTACTTGCAGGCGTTGTCGACGAGGTTGAAGAGCACCTGACCGACCGCGTCTCCATCGGTCGTCAGCCACGCTCCCGACACGGAGGCGGCGCCGGTCACGACGAGCTCCATCGCGCCGTCGGCGGCGCGGCGCGCGAGCAGCTCGCGATGGCGCTCGAGCAACGCGCTCGCGGCGACGCGCTCGCGCCGCGATTGACCACGGCCCTCCTCGAGCCGCGCGTACGCCAACACGTTCTCGACCAGCATCGCGAGCCGCCCTGATTGCTCCTTCAGCGTCGTGAGATAGAGCTGCCGCTGCTCGGGCTCGCGCACCATCCCGTCGGCCAGCATCTCCGAGTACATGCGGAACGTCGTAAGCGGCGTGCGCAGCTCGTGCGTGACGGCGGAGGCGAAGCGATTGCGCCGCTCGCCGAGGGCCACGCTCGAACGCACCAGCCACCAGCCGCCGACCAGCGCGGCGATCACGGCGCCCCACGCGACCAGCATGGTCACCTGCGCCGCCGACAGACCGGGTGCGGCGGCGAACGCCGGCGGCACCGCCGGCTCCGGCACCACCAGTCGCACCGGAATCGTCGTCAGGCTCGACGTCTCGCCGGGCGCGTAGCTCGCGCCAAGCTCCCGCAACGGGACGAGATCGGCTCCGGGCAGGAGCCCCGCGATCGAATCGAGCAGCAGCGTGCGCAACTGCGGCCAGGGACACCAGATGCCTTGGAGCAGCCGCTGCTCGCCGACGCTCACGTGCCGGAAGAAGTAGAGATCGAGCTCCGCCGTACCGAGCCACAGCGGGACCAGCGAGCCGACGGTGACGCGCGCGGGCGGCGGCGTCTGGTCGAACGGGGCGAGCGCGCGATTGCTCCACTCGGCGTCGTTCTTGGCCGCGAGCTTGGTGTTGAGCAACTGCTGCTGGCGGGCGAGCCGCTCGCCTTGCGTGCGCTGCTCGACACTGGCGTTCGCGTTCAGGCTCTCCGGAGCGCAACCGGCGAGAGCGCAACCCTCGAGCTGCTCCGCCGCCGCGATCGAGCGTCGCACCTCCTCGGGCACGATCACCTGCTGGACGTGCCGGAGATCGTCAACACCGACGGGTGCGGACGACGAGATGGGCGACGTGGGCGTCGGCTCCATCGGGTTCACGACACTGCACGTCGCCTCGGCAAGATCGCGTTGATTCCCGATCGGCGCTTGCGGCGACGTGAATTGGCCCTGGTCATCGATCTGGAAGAAAAGCCTGAACGGGGCCGGCGCCGCAAGCAGCAGCGGAGAAGGGACGAGCACGTCGCCCTTCTCGATCGCGCTGAGATAACGGGTGTAGGCACGCTCCTGGGGGTAGTAGGCGAGGTACTCGAAGTAGGGCCGCGAACCCTCACGCGAGAGGAGCGGCAGGAGGTAGGAGTCGAGCCGCCAGAGCGCCGTCCGCAGCAGCTCCTGCTGGGTGTCGCGCACCTTCGTTCGCTGGTCGGCGAGGACGGTCTGCGCTTCGAGCTGCAGCGCCGTCGCGGTGACGAACGCAAGAGCACCGACCACCGCGCCGGCGCACAACGTGTAGATCGCGCCCCACCGCAGACGCCTCACCGCCATGCTCGCTCCGTTCCTGCCGTTCCTGCCACCAACTCTGTTTCGCGGCTCGACTGCCTCACTCGCCTCGAACGCTTGGCGTAGTTGGCCGACAGTCGGGTGCCAGGAGGTAGCCGCGTCCGCGCACCGTCACCACCACCTCGCTGCCGGTACCGTCCATCTTCTCGCGCAACCGGGCGATGTGCATGTCGACGGTTCGCGTCTGCAGGCCGCGCGGATCGAGGCCCCAGACGCGTTCGAGCAGCTCATCGCGGGTCACGATGTGGGCGCGCCCGTCCGCCAGATAGCGGAGGATCTGCTGCTCCTTCTCGGAGAGCTGCCGCACCGTGCCGTCGGCCAGGCGGACCTCCTGGCGTGCGAAGTCGACCCGTCCGCTCGGGAGGTCGATCCCTCCGGTCGCGGCCGGGCGCGACGCACTGCGCCGGAGCACCGCCGCCACCCGCGCCAGCAGCTCGCGCGCACTGAATGGCTTCACCATTAGTCGTCGGCGCCGTCCTCGAGCCCGCGCACCCGATCGGGCTCGGCACCGCGCGCCGTGACGAGGATCACCGGAACCTGCGGCTTGCTGCGACGAAGCGCGGCGAGGATCTCGAAGCCGTCGGCGCCCGGCAGGACCACATCGAGCAGGGCGAGATCGATGGTCGCCGCCAGCGCCGTCTGCAGCCCCTGGCGGCCGTCGCCCTGCTCGAGCACGGAGTAGCCACCGAACCGCAACGCATCGACCAAGCCGCGGCGGATCGCGACGTCATCCTCGACGACGAGCACGGTGCAGGCGGTCGGCGGATCGCTCAAGGACGCGCAGCCTCGGGAACCATCGAACGCCGCCGCGACCGAGGCTTCGGAGAACCGTGCTCCGGCGCGGCGGGAGCTGCAGGAACTGCAGGCGTCGCAGTCGGTATCACCGCCGGCTCCTTCGGGAAGACGAAGCCCTTGCTCTCCGCCTGCTTGCGCAGCGCGTCGCGGATCGCGCGATCGAACGCGCCGTCGTCCTGCACACCGCGCTTCTTCATCTCTTCGGCGAGGTGGGCGTCGCGCTTGCTCGCGACGTCCTGGATCTTCTGCTGGATCCCCTGACGCTTGGTCCAGGCATCGTCGATGCACTTCTGCTGCTCCGTTAGCGCCAGCTCGCGCAGCTTCTCCGGCAGCTCCTCCTTCTTGATCTCCGCGAGCTTCACGTTGCCTCCCTTCACCTGCTCGACCAGGTCCCACTCGCAGCAGTAGAGCTTGCCGCCCTTCGTGCAGGCGCGCGCCGCCACCGTCGAGCTGTTGCAGCGCTCGGCATTCTGGTCCTGGACGACCTGGTTCTTCGCCCAAACCTCGGCATTGGCCCCGTAGGCCAGATAGGTCTCGTTGATCGCCGCCGAGAGCGCGGCCAGCTCGCCATCGAACGGCGTCGCGATGACCACTGTCCCGTTCTGTTGGTCGATCGCGGCGAAGTGGCCGTCGGCGCGCCGCGCGACCTCCTGCCAGGCGGGCGCCAGCTCGTCGGCGGGATTGCCGCAGTAGATCGCGTTCACGACGATGCCGCGCTCGATCAATGCCCGGCAGGCATCCTGGAAGTGGACGGCCTGATCCTGGTCGGCCGACTCGTTGCCGGCCACGACGACGAGCCTCAATGCGTCGTGGTTCGACTCTCCGCCGTGGAGCGCGCCGCCGCTTGGCGTGACTGTGTTCGGCGCGACGCTCTTCAGCGGGTCGTTGGCGGGCGTCGGGTCGAGCTGCCAGTCGAGCTGCTCCGTGGCGGCCTTCAGCACACGGCCGACCAGCTCGGTGCCGCCGTTGGTGGTCAGCGCGAAGAGCTGCTGCGAGACCGCGTCGAGATCCTCGGTGAACGGCGAGTCGACCCGCACCCAGCCGCTCTCCGCCGAATGGCCGTCGTTGCCGTAGGTCAGCAACGCGACCCGCAGCCGCGGCGTCGGCTCGGCGAGCGCGAGGTCGTTGACGATCGCCCAGAGCTTCTGGCGTGCGGCATCGAGCAGCCCCTCCATGCTGCCGCTGGTGTCGAGGCAGATCGCGAGATCGACGCAGCGGGCCGGCGCGGTGGCGCCGGTCACGCGCGGCTTGGCGACGTCCCCCTCTTTCCCATCGCCATTCCGATCGTCGCCGGCAACGGCGGCCGCGGTGGCGCAAGCCACCGTCAGGCCGATCGCTCCGGCGCGTTGCCACCCGCCGAGCCGTCGCAACGAATGGTCATGGACGCTACTGCTGCTGCGCTTGCTCTTCATGCTCACTCTCCATGGGCGTCGACCGCCAATGCGGCCGCGACGAATCAACCGACTTCCACTCACTCGATCCCGTTGCGCACGAGCAGCCGCCGTCCGCGGTGCTCGAGCAAGATGTCGCCACGCATGCTGACGAGGGCCGCGCGGCCCTCCTCGATCAGCTCGTCGACGAGGTGGTGCCACGCCGGGCTTCCGAGCTCGATCGTCTCGTCGATCGCCGGCACTGCGACTTCGCCCGGCTTGTTGATGAGGCGGGCATCGACCCACTGGCCGCGGTTCTGGAAGAAGGCGCGGTCGCAGAGTTGTTGCACGGTGGCGCTCTCGACGCGCGCCAGCTTGGCGTCGACGAAACCGTTGCGGTAGTCGAGCGTCGATTTCGATTTGCGATCGTTGTAGTTGCAGCCTTGCGCGATCCCCTCGGCACCGGTGCGTCCGCGCACCGCCTTGCCTTCGAGCAAGTCGTTGCACTGACGCGAGAGCTGCGACCAGCTTCCGAGATTGGCGCCGTCGGTGGCAAGGAACGAGGTGTACTCGGTGAGGATCCCGAACTCCGTCGAGAGGCGGAGGATCTCCTGCGTCAGCTCGGCGAGCCGCGGGTCATTCGTGCCGTTGCCGTGATTCCAAGGCGCGCTCGGGACCTCTGCCCCCAGCTCGCGGACCTGGTCGACCAGCCAGGCGATCTGCCGCGTCGCCCAGAGACGCGGGACGAAGGCGTTGCGGGTCGTCGCCTGTTGGAGATCGAGCCGGAAGCGGAACTCGCGCGGCTGGCCGAGATAGTTGCCGGTCACGCGGAACGACAACGGCTCCTCGCCGACGTACTGGCCGAGCACGATCAGCGAGTCGCCGTCGTACTGGTCGGAGAGCGTGGCCGGGACCTGCTCGCGCACGCGCCGCGTGTCGATCGCACCGTCCGGCCCGAGCGTCTCGAGCCGGACATCGGAGAGCACCGGGCCGTAGAGCTTCTTGTAGACCTGCGCGACCTTCAGCTCGACATCCTCGCCGGGAAGCACGTAGGTGGTCGAGGCGCGCGTGGCGTCGGCGATGCGATCGAGCAGCGGCGCGTTCACGTCGGCGCCGACGCCGAAGGTGAAGATCCGGCGGCCGTGCGGGTTGCCGCGCAGGACCAGCTCGCGGATCGCGGTCTCCGAGGTGTTGCGGACGGTCGGCAGCCCGTCGGTGAGGAAGAGCACCAGGGGCAGCGTGCCAGCAGCGTGCGGCTGGCGGAGCGCCTCGGACAACGCGTCGTAGATGTTGGTGCCGCCGGTCGGGCGCAGCGCGGCGAGGTAGTCGCGAGCGAGCCGGGTCGTCGCCGTCCCCTTCTGCACCGGCGCGGCGGCGAGCTGCGCGACCGCCGTCGAGTAGTCGATGATGTTGAACCACTCGCCATCGGCGAGCCCTTCGACCACCTCGAGCGCCGCCGCCTTGGCTTGATCGAGCTTCGGGCCGGCCATGCTGCCGGAGCGGTCGATGACCACCGTCACCTCGCGCAGCAGCCGCTCGCGCTGCTCCTTGGTCGTCGTCGGCAGGCCCGCCATGAGCAGGAAGTAGCCGCCCCCGAGGCGCGGATCTGGATAGGCGAAGAGCGAGGCGCTGAGCCCGCCGCACTCGCGCAGGAAGCTCAGCCGGAACGGCCCGGGATTGAGGCGACTCGTGGGCGCGAGCGTCGCGGCCACGTGATTCGCGTTGACCCGCGTGATGGCCAGGTCGTGGCTCGGCGAATAGACCATCGAGATCGCTGCGCGCGAGCGGACGGCGATCGCGATCTCCCACGGAGTCACGGCGCCGAGCGACTCGCTGCGTGGCAAGAGGTAGTCGACCCGGTCGCCGTCGCGTTCGAGCAAGTGCTCGTAGGTGAGGCGCACGCGCAGCCGGCCGTGCGCGGGGACGGGAAAGAGGCTGCTGCGCACGACGTTGAAGCCGGCGAACTCGAGCAGCGCCGGGTCCTTCAAGCGGCTGACGATCTCGTCGTAGAGGCGGCGCGCCTGATCGCGCGGTAGCACCTGTGCCGTCGCCTCGGGAGCGGGACCGTCGAACGAGAAGCCGGAGACGGCCGCGCCGTCGGGCACCGGCAGGAGCACGATCGCCTCCGCCGGTTGCGCGCCACCGTTTTGCAGCTCGAGCTCGAGGGTGGTGGCCGCAGTCTCCTCGAGGATTCGCACGTCGGCGCGGACCGCCACCAGCTCGACGCCGGTCTGGTGTGGCAGCAGCGTGAAGCTGCGTGTCGCTGGAACGACCACGTCCGTGCAGCGCGAGAGATCCAACCACGGCGCGGTCTGGCCGCTGGCTGCGCCGCCAAGCGCCACGCCCGTGATCACGATCGCCTGAGCCCGTGCGGTCAGCCATTCGAACGTGGTGCGAACGATGGAGAACCGCGCTCGAACCGACGCACTCTCGACTTGAACCATGTTCGCTGCCTCCGAGTCAGATGCTCGTTCGACCCGGATGGATCGTCGGAGTTCCGCTTCGTGTCGGCAGAACCTACGGCCGCGGCAGCGGCCCGATCGTCACGCCTGTGTAAACGCCGCCAGGGCTCGAGGCGACCGAGAGGGCCCCAAGGCCCATCAGACGACCACGAGAGGCAACGACGAGGCGATCATTTCCCGGGGATACCCGGCGTCGTCAGCCAGTCCTGCGCCGCGTCGAACTGCTCGGCGGCGGCGTTGAAGTCGACCTCCATGACCTTGAGGTCCGCAAGCCGCCGCACCCACTTCGGGGCCTCGACGTCCGCGCGCACCGGGATCTGGGCCGATGGGCCGAACGCCAGCTTCCTCTCGGTCTCACGAGAGAGCACATAGTCGATGAACTTCTTGGCGAGCTCGGCGTGAGGCGCACCTTTCACCAGCGAAATCGTGTTGGGGATCACCAGGCAGCCGAGCTGGCCGTCCGCCTGATCGGGATAGATGCAGCGCACCGGGTAGCCGTCGCTCTCGGCGGCGTGGTAGTCGTCGGTGTCGGTGAAGCCATAGGCGAATTCGCCCGCCCGGACCGCCTTCATCACGTGACCATTTCCGGTGAGCAGCGCCGCCTGGTTCTGGTGCAGTCCGATCCACCACTCCTTGGCCGCAGCGTCGCCGAGCCGCTGAAACAGCACCGCGAGGTGAGTCGCAGTAGTGCCAGCGATCGGCTTGGCGATCGCCCACTGCCCCTTGCGAGCGGGATCGAGATAGTCGCGATACGAGCTCGGGCTCTGCTCCGGCGGGCACTTCTCGCTGTTGACGATGAAGATGCGAGCGCGCGCCGCGAAGCCGGTCCAGTACGCCTCTGGATCCTTGAACTGCGCCGGGATGTCGATGGCCGCAGGGCTCACGTAGCGCTCGAGGCAGCCGGCGCGCTTCAGTCGGATGGTGTTGACGATCTCGTTGTTCCAGAAGACATCCGCCTTCGGATGCTCCCTCTCGAGCTTGATCTGGTTGGCAAGCCCGACGGTCTTGGTGATCTCGTTGTCCGCATTCGGCCGAACTGGGACACCGGTCGCCTTGGTGAAGTCGAGGAAGATCGCGTCCGCGTGCTCGATATCGACGGCGCAGTAGACGACAACTTCGGTCCGCTCCTCGGCGCAACCAGCGAGTGAGACGGAGAATAGGCTGACCAGCGCCGCAGGCGCGACGAGACCCACCGCCGCCAGAGCGCGCCAAATGAGTCGGCACGGTGACAGGTGCGAAGGACGCTGCATCAAGCTGCTCCGGTGGAAGCGCGGCTCTGCCCGCGATCGATTCCAGATCACGATCGGAGCAAGTCGCCACTCAAGCAATCGCGGCGCCAACCGGAGAGATCGAATGGACAGACTGGTCTCAGCCGCCGCCGCCCGCGGGTGGCTGGGCAGCGCCGTCATCGGGCTTCGCTGGTTCGGGCTTTTCGCCATCGGCGGGCGCGGGCGGTGTACCGGCACCATCCTTCATGGCACCATCACCGGCTGCACCGTCGGCAGGCGGTGCACTCGGAGGAGGCGCGGGCGGTGTCTCGAGGAGATCGTCGGCCGTCTTGATGAGGTAGTCACCCTTCCAGCCGGCGATCCAGAAGATCTGCGGGTTCGCCGGATCGGGCAGTTTGGCGGCGTACTTGCCGTCACTCGCCTTGTTGCCGAGGAAGAGCACCGGCTTGCTCTCCGTCTCGCCTTCGCGCTTCACGCTCAACACGTACTGCGGCGGATCGAGGCCGAGCTCGGCGGCCGTCTCTTTTGCGGCGTGGAAGTTCTCACACTCGAGCTTGGCGACGTAGCCGGCAATGCTGTCGCAGAGCCACTTCTTGGCACGTCCCGTCTTCGGCGCAACCAGGTTCCAGACCGTCTCCTTGACCTCCATCTCCGGCGGCGTTGACGGCGGCGTCTCGGGCGGGGTTGCCGGCGGCGGCGGCGTCCCGTCCGGCGACGGGATCCCCTCGCTCTTCGCCTTCTCGCCCATGATCTTCTCGCGCGCGATCACCACCGCGCCGCTCGGACCGGTGATCTCGACCTGCGCGACCTGATCGGCGGCACCATGATCGAACATGGTCTTGTCGCGCCAGCTGTCGCCACTGCTCGGCGCGAAGTCGCTCGCGGCCGCCTCGACCTTGCGCACCACCGACTCGGCGGGCAGCTTCAAGAACGAGTTGCGCCAATCCCCCTCGATCTTGCCGAGCGCGAAGGCGGCCACCGGAGCGCCGCTCGTGCCGGAAGCGCCGAAGGCCGTCACTTTCACCGCCTTCACGTCGTCGAGCCCGTAGCGGGCAAGGTTGTCGCCCTTGCTCGACATCACGCGGCCCTTCTTCAGCTTCTCGATCGCTCCGAGCACCTTGTCGACCAACGCCTTGTCGGCGCGCCCGTCGCCCTCGGACACGACCT
>CAYRQC010000546.1:0-9614 GCA_964426265.1 uncultured Phycisphaerales bacterium
CTCGACGAGCTCGGCGAGCCGCGCCCGCAGCCGCTCCTCGTTGAGACGGTTCCGTCCGAGAACGTTGGCCCAATCGGCCGTCGTGAGCGGCACCTCCGGCCGGCTGCGCTGCATGAAGTCCTGGAGCTGCTTGATGAGCGCGTCGACCCGTTCGAGCGGCGCGTGGATGCCCATCTCGTCGGCATCGGCGAGGAGGATGTGGTGGACGTAGGTGTAGTCGCTCTTGCTCGCCAGGCTCGAGTAGGGGTTGAACCCCGTCAGTTGCGAGTAGATCCCGACCGCGCCCGGCAGCTCGATCTCGGTCGCCTGGAGCGTGGCGTCATCGACCCCGACGTCGGCGCCGCCGCTGCTCTTGAAGGTCAGCCGCGCGCCGCCCGCGCCGCCAAAGATGCGCCCGGTCAGCTGCGTCAGCGCGCCGGTGACGTTGAACGTGAGCAGCGAGAAGAGGGTCGCGATCAGGAAGATCGCCAGGTACTTCCCGCTGTGCTTGTGAAAGTGCTGGAAAGCCAAGGCTCGCGCGCTCCCCCGGAAATCACGGGCGGCTCAAAAGGGCGGGGAGTCTAGCTCGAATCGTTCAGGAAGCCCTACGGCGGCTGGCCGGGTTTGGCGATGACTGCGTCAAACCGCCGGGTCGTCGGCTGGCAGGCCGTTCTCCGGTGCGGTCGCTTCGGCGGCTGGCCGAGTCGTGTCCGACGTTTCCTCGGCACCCTCGGCAACCGTCTCCGCGTGATCCTCGGAGGCACTCTCCTCCGCGCTCTCCTCGCCACTCTCTGGAGCCGCGGCGATCGGCGGCGGCGCCCGGCCCGGAAAGACCTTCGGCAGCTCGTCGAGGCTCGCCAACCCGAAGTGATCGAGGAAGCGCTTGGTGGTGCCGTACTGCAACGGCCGGCCCACCACCTCGGCGCGCCCGGTGACCTTCACCAGGCGCCGCTCCTGCAGCAGCTTGAGGACGGGCGCCACCTGGACGCCGCGCACCGACTCGATCTCGGCCCGCGAGGCCGGCTGGCGGTAGGCGACGATGGCGAGCGTCTCGAGTGCCGCGGCCGACAGGCGGTCCTTCTCGGCGCGGCTGAAGAGGCGCGCCAGGTAGGGCGCGAACTCGGGCCGCGTGACGAGCCGCCAGCCGCCCGCGATCTCGACCAGCATCAGCGGCGATCGCGTCGCGTCGTAGCCGCGCTGCAGCCGTTCGATCGCGGTGGCGACGCGCGCCTCGCGGATGTGTCCGATCGCCCGCGCCATCCGCTTCGCCGAGAGCGACTCGTGCGCGGCGAAGAGCATCGACTCGACGACCGGCAGCAGATCGTCGTCGGGCTCGGCCTCGGGCGCGGCCGATGGGGCGTCAACGTCGGTCATCGGCACTTCCCAGTCGCGTCAAGTGGATCGCGTGACGCTCCTCCATGATCCGCATCCACGCCTCGAGCTCGAGCGGCGCCAGATGGCGTCCGTCGAGCAGCTCCTCGATCGCCGCCGCACGCGCTGCCGCGTCTCCCCGATCGGCCGGGATGCGCGCGAGCATCTGCACGATCCGATAGCGCGGACCATCCGCCGTCGCGATCTCCTGCACCTCGGAGAGCTGACTCGGCTCGAGCTTCTCGGTGCGCTCGAAGAGCGGCGACGGGAGATCGGTCGGCAGCGGCGGGTAGATCCCCCCCTCCCGCGCGCTGCCGTCCTCCGAATGCTGACGCGCCAGCGCGGCGAAGTCGGCACCCTGCTCGAGCTTGCCGCGAATCTCGTCGGCGAGCTTGCGCTCCTTGACGCGCAGCAGGCGCAGTTGCACGCGCGGGTGACGTGCCAGCTCCGCCAGCACCACGCGCTCGAGCAGGAGGGAGCGCTCGAGCGAGGCGCTCGCGATGGCGACGTACTCGTCGCGCGTCAGCCCCCACGTCTGTTGCACGTGCTTCGCCAGGTCGCGGGCGCCGTGTGACGACTCCGCAATCTTGCGCTCCTGGTCGGCGAGCAGATGGGCCAGCTCGCGCTCGAGCACGGCGGGCGGCACCGCCACACCACTGGCCGCCGCCTCGGCGCCAGAGAGGCGGTCGATCACGAGCTGGCGAATCGCGTTGTTCGCCTCATCGGGAACCGAGAGCTGCAGCAGCCGGAACACCTCGTCGGCGCCGATCACCGCTCCGTCGACCGTCGCGATGGCGCGCTCGCCAGTCGCGGCGCCCGGCGTGGTGGAACCCGAAGCCGCGGCGCCGTCGGCGGCGCGAGGCGCGTCCATCGGCACCACTGGAGCGCGTGGCGCCGACGCCTTCGGAGTCGACGCGGAGCCGAGCTCGGCGCCGTTCGAGCCGAGCTCGCCGGCGCTCGAGCAGCCGAGCAGCGTCAGACCCGCCAATCCCGTCGAAATCCCCGCTCTCCGACGCAGCACCGCCAGCTCCCCCATTCACGCGTTCGCCGATCCCGCGAACATTAACCCGGGTGTCGCAACCGCGTGCGCAGTCGGTGTTCTCAGTGGAAGCGCAGGATGCGGTCGATCCCGAGACTCTTGCAGCGTGTGCACGGCGAGAACTTGTCATCGCCGTTGCGGTCGAAGTAGCGGTTGATCCCGGCGCCCGAGCAGGCGCCGCAGATCCGGGCCTCGACCTTGATCATGATCACGTGCGGGTCACGATCGGCCCACCAGGCGACGAGATACTCCTTGCGCTCGTCAGTGCCCGCGCCCTTCCACCACTCCTCGTCGGTCGGCGGGACATCGGCGATCTCGGGACCGCGCTTCTCCGGCTTCTTCGGCCCCTCTTTGGCGCGCTTCGCCGCCTCTTCCTGCGCCTTCTTCTTCTCTTCGAGGATCTTCTTGATGCGGGCCGCGAAGTCGTTGGGGTCGGCGCCGTCGTCGGCCGGCTTCTCGCCTTCGGCCCCCGGCTTCTTCGGATCCTCCTTCACCAGCCCCTTTTGCACCGCCTCGATCGAGCCGAGCGTGAAGGTGCCGGCTCCGTAGTTGGCGTAGTGCGGCGAAGCCGTCTGCCGCTTCGGGTCCTCCCAGATCGCCAGGATCTCCTCGGGCTTCAACTTCAACATGGTCGCGACCCCGGTGGCCGCGAGCTTGCTGCCCTCGAGCTCCATCCGCTGACGCGCCGGCTTGAGGCCGATCTCCTTCTCATTGGCGATCGACCGTGCCGTGCGATCGATGTAGGTGAAGAAGTTGGCGATGGCGGCGCCCTTCACCCACTTGGCGCGCTGCTTGGCGATCACGATGCGCACCTTCTCGAACTCCGGCTTCAGGTTCGAGCCGGGCTTCTCCTTGATGAAGGTGTCGAGGATCCCGAGTGCCGTGTCGTACTCCTCGCGCTGCGCGAACCGCTGCGCCTTGCCGAGCAGCGCCGACTCCTCGACCGAGTCCATCCGCAGCACCGCGCGCTTCACCTTGCCATCGATGATGTCGGTCTTGAAACCGGGCTCGAGCCCCTGGACCGTCGCCAGGTGCTCCTTCACGCGCGCCCAGAGCTGCAGGCTCTCGCAGTAGAGCGCCAGGTTGTAGTGGTCGAGGGCGCTCTGCGGGTTGCGCTGAGCGAGCTCCTGCGCATAGAGCTCCTCCCCGTCGTAGACCTCGAGCGCGTCGATCTGCACCGGGACGATCTCGCGCACGCCGGAGCGCCGCAGCTCCCAGCTTTGCACCCCACGGCGCAGCTTGAAGGTCTCGGTTCCCTGCTCGACGATGACGCCGACCAGCTCCTCACCGCCGACCAGCAAGCTGACCCGCATCGCCTCGACCATCAGCGGTTCCGGCTCGTCGGAAAGGTAGCCCTTCGCACCACGGATCCGGCGCACGTCCTCCGGAACCATCTGGTCGAACGCGATGTCGATCAGCGCGCCGTCATCGACGCGCCGCGCGCGCACCCCCTTCGCCTCGTCGAAGCCGTCTTCGAGGACCTCGACCACCACCTCGGTCCCGACCTTGAGCCGGATCACCTCGGGGGTGCCATCGGGCACCGTCGGTGCCAACCACGCCAACGCGAGCAGCGCGACCATCGACATCTTTGGTTCTCCTGCAAACACCTTCCGGCATGGCGAGCCGGTGAATCTACTGGTTGCCGCTCTTCCAAAGCCGCGCGGCATCGACGGCCGCCGAGCGCAGCCGCGGCACCACCCGTTCGAGCCGCTGCTTCTGCACCTTGCCCCCCTCGAGCCACGTCACATCGACCGCGATCAGGAAGAGCCCCCCCTCCGGCGCGGCGCGCACGCTCCACGTGTAGTTGAGGTTCGCTCTTCCCGGCACCGGTTGCGGCGCCGGCGGCTCGGGGAGCGCGCCGAGCCCACCCTGCGCCCGGTCCGCCACTTCGCGGGTTGCCAGCAGCAGCACCTCCTCCGCGGCATCGGCGGTGAGCGCCACACTCTGCGAGTCCTGGTGCATGCGGGTCCCGGTCGACAGCAACGCCAGCACGCTGACGATCCCGATCAGGAAGACCGACAGCGCCGCCATCACCTCGAGCAAGGTGAAACCGTCGCGGCGGGTCATCGGCTTCGACCGCTTCATCGCCGGCTCCGCGGGTCCTCGCGGGACGCGAGATCCGAGCGCGCGGCCGGCAGTGGCACGGTGCGCTCGAACCGCCGCCCGACCAGGATCTTGGTGCCCGCGAGGTGAATCGACGCTGCGGTGCCGAAGAGCCCTCGCCGTGTGATCAGCAACGACATCCCGTCCGTCTCCGCGGCTTCGACCCACTCCTGCCCGATCTTGAGCACGCGCGCCTGCGCACCGAGCTTCTTCAAGTAGCGGCCGTTGATGAGGTCGACGCGCATGGTGCCGCCCGACGCCGGCAGATCCTGGACCGTCTGCGCGAACGGCGCCTCGCCGGGCGGCGGCGCGACCACGACCATGATCCGGACGGCGGACGGAAAGACGTCGTCGTCCGCATCGGCCACCGAGCCGGGCCCGCGCGCGTGCCGGAACCCGGCGTAGCAGTCACCTTCGTTCAAGAGGCCGCGCGTCGAGTCCCAGAGCACGAGCGGCCCGCCCGCGCTTCCGATGGCCAGCAGGTCGCTCACCGAGTCGTCGATGAAGGCGAGACCGAACCAGAGCACGTTCTCGGCGAGCGGCTCGAGCTCGGCGCCGTTCAGCCCGCCGCCGTCCTTCAGCGCGAGTGCAAACAAGCTCTCCGGGCCGCCGATCGGGCTGCGCAACGCGCGCCAGAGCACCATCCTCCCTTCGTAGCCGGGCCGCGGATCGGGCTGCGGTACGAGCGCCTCCTCGACCAACCCTTCGGTGGCCTGGAAGCGCTGATCCTGCGAGGCGATGGTGCCGGTGAAGGGCACGGTGCCGACGCTCGCGGTACCGGCGCGCCGCAGTGGTGGCTGCGTGCGCTCCTCGAAGAGCGACCGCACGAAGAGCAGCCGCTGCTGCTGGAAGTCGCGTGCTTCGTCGCCATCGGCGTCGAGCGCGATGAAGTCGCAGATCATCTTCACGCGCGGCTCGCCTTCGCCGCCGTCGGCCGCCACCAGGTGACGCAGCTCGGCAGAGAGGCGATCGAGCAGCACGGTCGCCTGCTCGCTCTCGTCACGCGTCCGTTCGCCGGTCGCCCAGAGATCGAGGCCGCCGCCGAGCACCTGCAGGACCATGCCGGCGAGCCCGAGGAAGATCGCCATCGCGGCGAGCAGCTCGACGAGGGTCATGCCAGCCGTCGTCCTGCCGGCGCGCGTTGAACGGCTCCATCGGTGGCGCGCCATCAACGCGTCTCCTCGTGCAGCTCGACGACGCGATCGGCGAGGTACTCGGCCGCGACCATCTGCAACACCGGTGCCCGCTTCCAGGAGTTGCCGGTGAAATCGATCAGGTCGAGCGCGCCGGGGCCGTAGCGCACGTTGAAGCGGACCTGCAGCAGGTCGCCCTGGCGATCGATCAGGTTCGGCTTCTCGCCGCTGCCAGGATGGTCGAAGACGAAGAGATCGTGATCGACGTCCGGATCGGCCGTGAACTTGCCCCGACCTTGCACGCGCACCGTCGCGCGGAGCGTCGCGAGCGGATCGGCGTTCTGCTCGACCCACAGCAGCGAGTGGAACAGCGCACGGCGCGCCGCGATCGGGATCTCGAGCGTCGCCATCTCCGGGATGTCGCACCGCTCGGCGTAGCCGTCGGTGTAGCGCCACGGCCAGAAGAAGACGATGGCGTCGCCGGAGTGGGACGACGCGATCGTTCCGTAGCGCCCGCGGAACGCCGCCTCACCGCGCGTGCCGGTCGACCGGCTGTCGATGTCCTCGAGGAAAGTCGGAACGTAGAGCGCGGCGCCGTTGGTGCCTTGCAAATGCGTGGTGTAGCCGAGCACCTCGTTGTCGATCATCAGGCAGCCGCGCGGCGGGAAGCCCTGCGGATCGACCAGTGCAATCTCCGAGTCGCTCGCCGACACGCCCGACGCAAGCCGCGTCATCACCAACCACGGCAGGAGCATCGCCGTCTCGCTCGCGTGGTGGAAGCCCGGGTCGACGGCAAAGCGGGTGCGGCCCTGATCGGCGATCTCCTGCACCACCGGGTCGCTGAGCGTGCGCTCGCCACCGATGATGACCTCGTCACCGATCTGCCAGACACAGGCATCGGTCTGGAGTGAAGGCACCGCGCCGATCTTGCCGGCTCCGGCGTGGGGAAAGCGCAAGGCGTCCTGCTGAAGCTCGAAGCGGTTCGTCTGAGTCACGCTGAGGTCGCGCCGCAGGATGTGCATGCCGTGGGCAAGGACCTTGCCCGGATCCTCGGCCGAGAAGAGGCGCACCTCGTCGACCTTGGCGCCCTCGCCGCCGCTGCCGCCACCCGTGGAGCCGGCGCTGCCGCCGACCGTGAGCTCACTCGAGCCATCCCACACACTGGGCAGTTCGCCGGACGGGAACTTGAGGATGCGGGCGAAGTTGCGCGAGTCGCTGTTCCAAGTGATGGAGGCCGCCGCTCCCGTCACGGTGGTGGTGTTGAGGTTCAGGCTCTGGGTCATCGCGAACCGCGTTCCGACCGCCTCGCCGAGCAGCGCGCAGTGCGCATAGCCGCTCCAGTCCTCGGCGCTGGGGTAGGACCACGCATAGTTCAAGATGTGGCGTTCGGGTCGCTCGGTGCCGCTGCCGACGATCGTGATCTCGTCGTAGCGACCGGGGAGCGGACCGGTGAGGTGGGTCCGGAAGACCGGATAGACCGTCGCGCCGCTCGAGTGCTCGGAAACTCCGGTAGCGAGCACGCCGCGGAAGGCGAGGCGTTGGGTCACGGAGTTGTCCGGATCGCCGCCGGACAGATCCTCCTGGTTGATGCCCTCCACCAGCTTCTTGTAGTTGGAGCCGCTCATCGTGTAGTTGCCGGAGTTCGCGGCGATGTCGTAGAGGAGGTCGTTGTTGCCGGAGCCGTTGAAGCTGCTCGAGTTGCCGCCGACCTGGAGGTTCGACTGGACGTACCGATGCACCTCCGCGACCCGCTTGCGATCCGAGCGCAGGAGGTTCCAGCGGCCGTTCTGATCCTGGACGATCGCGTCGTAGCGCACCCACTCGGTCGAGTTCATCCCCGTGTTGTTGAACTCGGAGTCGATCTGCGCCAGCTCACTCGGGTCGTCGCCGGTCTGGGACTTCGGGACCAGCAGCTTCTCGGTCCCCGCGCCGCCCAGCGTGATGCTGATCGGCACCACCAAGACCGTGAACTCCTTGGGCTTGTATCCACCGAACGTCATCGAGTCGGGCTTGATCACGTAGGCGTGTGGCTCGACGAAGTGATAGATGAGGCCGGTGGTCGGGACTGTGGTCTTCGTGAACTCGTAGACGTCGGTCTTCTTGAGCTCGTTCGCCACCGTTTGACCGCGCGCCACCTTCGCCAGCTTCGAACCATCGAAGCTTCCATAGTGGATGATCTCGATGCCCTGCACCCAGCTCATGCCGACCGTCTGCACCGAGTCGAGCGCGCCGCTTTCGTCGCCGCTCGTCGAGTTCCGCGCCCGCAGCGACCAGAAGTAGCCCACCAGCGCGGCGTACCCTCCGCCCGGCTGGAAGATCTTGTCGTCGTTCTGGATCTTGCTCCCATCGACGCGCGAGACCTGCAGCTCCTTGGCGTCCGACTCGAAACCCATGCCGAGAGGGATCACGGGAGCGCCGCCGCCCGGACCGTTTCCGCCGGTCGTCACCGTCATGAAGATCGGCGTCGTCGCCGACCCGGCCGCCACCTTCGCGACCCCGAACTTGCCGAGCCCGTTGCTGTTGAGTGTGGTCGATCCGGCCGGGATGTCCGACCCGAGCTGCCCCGAATAGCCGTAGAGCTCCGCACTGGTCGTCGTCGGGTGGGTGACGCTGTTGGTCGTGGTGGTCGTCGTCGTGCTGCCGCTGGGTGGCGGCGGCGGGGTCGGACGGATGCCGCCGAAGTGGTCGTCGACATCGCGAGTCGCGGTGAACGACGCACCACTCACCGATGTGTACTCGATCACCTCGGTGCCGACGCGCACGGCGCCGCGCGACGGGAACTTCGTCGTGCCGTTGGCGAGCCGTTTGCCATCGACCGCAATCTTGCTGGTGCCCGACGCGCTCGCGATGAACTGTGACGTGATCCGCGTGTAGTGCGAGTACTTCCCGCGCGGCTTGCCGTCGACCCAGAGCGCCATCTGGCCGGCGCGATTGCCGCGGCAGAACGCCGTGACGTGGTACCAGGTGTCGCCTTCGAGCGCGAGCCCGTCAGTGAAGTCGTAGACGATCTTCGCGGTGTAGAGATCGTCCTCCGACAGCCGCAGGAACGCGTCGTTCACCTCGAACTCGAGCCGTTGCTGGAGCAGCCGCAGCCGGACGCGATCGGAGAGCCCGTTCACCGCGCGGCCGTTGCACTGCCAGTCGAAGAGCGTCTGCTCGGTCGCGAGGTCGCGGCCAGGGTTCCACCAGAGCGAGACACCGAAGGGCTTCGGTCGCGCGACGCTGGTGGTCGATTGCGCCAGCTCGACCCCCGGGCTCTGGCCGTCGGGGTGGAAGGCCACCGCGCCATCGACCAGCCGCCAGCCATCGGGATCCTTCGAATCGAGATCGCCGCGTCGGCCGTCGAAGTGCCAGGTGTGATCGATCGGCGTCGTCGCCAGGTCGAGCAGGCCCGGCGCGAGCCGCGCCCCGGTCTCCACGAGCTCCTCGCTCGGGAAACGGCTGCGCGGCGAGAACATCGCGAGCAGGCGGCTCGGCGGATTCGCCGATCCGAGCCCATGGTCGAAGAGCTGCAGGTTCTCCGGCAGCGTCGTCCAGTCGCGCGCCATCCGCGTGAAACGCCACGGCTCGTCGAAGTCGCGCTGCGTCTTGTAGACGCGCGCGCTCGCACCGGCACCCGAGGTCGCGATGATCTCGTGGATGAAGGCGCGTGCCTTCTCGCGACCGTTCAACGCGTAGTTGAGGCTCGAGGCCGCTCGCACGTCGACCACCCCATCGGACGCGAAGCAGAACGGCGCCGTCCCGACGTCGATCGCGAACGAGCCGGAGTGCTCGGCGTTGAAGAGGATCGCACTGCGCTCCTCCCCTTGCAGCGTCTTCTCGGTGTCGACCATCGCGTCGAGCAGCGCGATCAGATCCTTCATCCCCGCCAGCGGACGGGCCGCGACGATGTGGTCGGCGACGACCCAGTTGGCCGGCAGATCGTCGGGCTTCTCATCGAGTCCGGGCTCCCGCGGCGGGCCGCCCTGCGCGCCGCGTCCAGCCTGCTG
>CAYRQC010000547.1:0-2524 GCA_964426265.1 uncultured Phycisphaerales bacterium
GCGGCTGTGGCCCGCGACCGCCGGCGCGCTCGCGCTCACGGTCGTGCTCGTGGCGCTGCCCGGGCGAGCCGGAGCGGGCGAGCACAGTTGGGCCGAGCAGCGCCCGCGCCTCGGAGCGCTGCTGCTGGACGCTTCCCCGGCGACGCTCGTCGTCGAGTGCGCCGGCCTGGATTGGATGCGCCACCGCAGCGTCTATCACCCGGCCGGCACGGACTGGTACTCGGACGTGCGCCGGCCGTACCGCGGCGCGCTTGCGGCACCGGTCGTGCTTGTGGTGGGATGTCTGCTTGCTTGGTTCGCTTTGGCGAGCGCGCGCCGCGCGGAATCCTCCGCGCCGAACGACTCCTGAGCGCCACGCACCCCGGCCATGCCTCTGCGCAAGTACTTCTGCACGTTTCCTCAGCACCTGATCAAAGAGCCGATCATCTCGCACACGCTGGGACACGAGTTCGGCGTCGTGCCGAACATCCGCGCGGCCAGCATCACCGAGCAGATCGCGCTGGTCGCCGTCGACATCGAAGGCAGCAACGAAGCGATCGACCGCTCGGTCGTGTACCTGAAAGAGCGCGGCGTGACGGTCGAAGAGATCAGTGAGGGCGAGGACACGGCCTCGCGATTGTGAGCGACGGTCTGGCGGCGGTGCAGCGAGACTCGGCGTCGATGCTCGTCGCGCGCGAGCTGCCGAAGCTGCCCCAGGCGCCGCTTCGCGAGTCGATCGCACGGGCCGTGTCGACCGCGCCGTGGTTCGCGCTCGCGCTGCTGCCGCTTGCTCTGCTGGCGCTTGCTCTGCTGGCGCTTGCCCTGCTGGCGGCCTGTCGCGCCGCGCCCGGCGCATTCGCGACCGGCGCGCGCTGGCCGACGCCGAAGCGCGGCATGGTCGTGTGCCAGGAGCCGCTGGCGGCCGCGATCGGCGTGCGCTTGCTCGAAGCCGGCGGCAATGCCGCCGACGCCGCGGTCGGGACCGCGCTCGCGCTCGCGGTCACGCACCCGCAAGCCGGCAATCTCGGCGGTGGTGGCTTCGCGTTGTGGGTGCCACACGACACGCGCTCGGCAGCGCGCTTCCTCGACTTCCGTGAGACGGCGCCGGCGGCCGCACGCGCTGAAGATTTCCTCGACGGCAGCGGCGCGCTCGATCCGGTGCTGTCCGAGCGCAGCGTGCTCGCCGCGGGCGTGCCCGGCTCGCCGGCGGGCTTGTGGCAGTTGCAGCGCGAGCACGGCCGCCTCGCGTTCGCGGACGTCGCGGCTCCGGCGATCGCGCTCGCGCGCGACGGCTTCCCGGTCGGCATCGATCTGGCGCGCGACCTGGCGAACGACAAGACGCGCGCGCGGCTCGGCGCCGACGAAGGCGCCCGCGGGCTGTATTACCCGAACGGCGAACCGCTCGCCGCGGGGGCTTGGTTCGTGCAACCAGCGCTCGCACGCACGCTCGAGGAACTCAGCAGCTCCGGACCCGCCGGCTTCTACGCCGGCCGTGTCGCAGCCGAACTCGTCGACTACCACGCCGCGCGCGGCGGAAAGCTCTCAGCCGACGACTTGAGCACCTACCAACCGATCTGGCGCGAACCGTTGCGCGGCTGGTTCCGCGGCTACGAAGTCCTGTCCGCGCCGCCGCCGAGCTCGGGCGGCATCGTGCTGTTGCAAGTGCTCGGCATCCTCGACGGATTTCCGCTCGACGGCGAACGCGAAGCCGCGCTGGCCGCGCGTGTCGCGATGGGCACCGCCGCGGCCGCCAACGACGCAAACGCCGCGGCCGGCATCTCCGAGCGTGCGCTGCATTGGTGGATCGAAGCGTTGCGCCTCGCCTACACCGATCGCGCCGAGCACCTCGGCGACCCGGACGCCTGGGACGTGCCGGTCGCGGCGCTGCTATCGCCCGAATGGATCGCGACGCGCCGCGCGCAGATCGGCGAGCAGCCGAACCCGGCGCCGCGCGCGTACGAGTTGCCGCGCGAGAGCGAGCAGACCACGCACCTGTCGGTGCTCGACCACGATGGCAACGCGGTCGCGCTGACGACGACATTGAACGATTCTTTCGGCAGCGGGCTGCTGGTGCCGGAACTCGG
This sequence comes from uncultured Phycisphaerales bacterium, assembly GCA_964426265.1. Lineage (GTDB taxonomy): Bacteria > Planctomycetota > B15-G4 > B15-G4 > SIAN01 > SIAN01. Next base: position 2,064 of record CAYRQC010000547.1, read on the forward strand.
CTTCTTCCTGAACAACGAGCTCGACGACTTCGCGCTGCAAGCGGGCACGCCGAACCAGTACGGACTCGTCGGCGGCGCCGCGAACGCGCTGCGCCCCGGACGGCGCCCGCTCTCGTCGATGACGCCGACGGTGCTGCGCGACAACGGCAACACGGTCGCGCTGGTGATCGGCAGCCCGGGCGGCCCGCGCATCATCACCAGCGTCGTGCAGGTGCTGCTGCGGACGCTCGTGTATGGGCAGTCGCTCGACGCGGCGCTCGCGGCGCCGCGCCTGCACCAGCAGGGGAACCCGGCCGCGACCGAGTGCGAGTCGGACTATCCGCCGACGTACGTCGCGCGACTGCGCGAGCGCGGCCACGAGATCAAGATCGTGCCGCGGCGCTGGTCGAGCGTGCAGGCGATCGCGGTCGAACCCGGCGGCGAACCGGTCGGCGCGACCGATCCGCGCACGAGCGGCGCGG
>CAYRQC010000548.1:0-8545 GCA_964426265.1 uncultured Phycisphaerales bacterium
GCGGAGCCATGCGCTTCCCGATCCTCCCGGGTGCGCGACGTTACATCCGACGACCAGCGCCGCCGTACCGATGATGTACCGAGAGAGCGCGGCGTCTCAGAAGTCGTTCAACGCGACCTTGATCGCGTTCGAGGCGTAGAGGCGATGGCGAACCTGCGTCGGGTCGTCGCCGAAAAACTGGAGGTAGACGTCAATCGACGACGCCTCGGGGAGCTGGCCGGAGACGACGTAGCGCCCGTGCTGGTCGAGGGTGATCGGGATCACCTCGAACATCCCGCCGAGCAGGAAGTCGAAGTCGCCTGCCTTGAGGGCCCCCGGCTCGGTGGCGAGCCACATCGCTCCGATGCCATCCCGGACGCCGCCCGCCACCGTGATGGTCAGCTCGCTGCCGACCATCGGCGCACCTTGGCAGCGGAGCTTGCACTCACCCTTCGTGGTGCCGGTCGACACGCCGTACGGCGTCTCCTCGGCGAGGATCTGGCCGCGAATCTGCCCGGCCGGAAAGTCCACCGTGTCGACCGTGACATAGAGGCCGTGCTGTTGCATCTGGGCGAACTGGTCGACCGTGAGCGGCGCCGAGCGGCCGGCCCAATCGATGGGTCCGCCGTGCAGCACGAAGATCGGCGCGCCTGCGATGCCGAAGGCGCCGGCGCACACGTGCGCCGAGATGCCCGACAGACCGAACGTGCCGACCGCGTAGGTCACCGACCGATCGGCGTTGACGATGAAGCGCGCGGTTCCGCTTGCCCGAGTGAATGGTGGTGGCACCACTTGGGCGCCGTCCAGCGTCGCCGCGAAGACCGTCGGGCTCGGGTAGATCTGACCGCGGATCTCCCCCAATGGATAGGCCGTCGAAGTGACGCGGGCGAAGATGCGGCCATTCACGAGGTCATCGAGCTGCAAGGCCGTGAGCGGCCCGCCGGCCTTGTTCCACTGGTTCGGTCCGCCCGAAAACGTCGTGAGGAGCTTTCCCGGAGTGCCCACATCGCCGACGTAGATGCCCGCCTTCACCCCCTGAAGACGAATGGTGAAGAGGTGCACTTCATAGGTGAGGTCGGGATGGACCAGCACCTCGCCGTAGCCGCGCGCCTCGGTGACCACCGGTGGCGTCTCCTCGCCTCCCGAGAGGTTGAAGTGGAACTCCTGCTGCCCCGCCGCAGTCGCACCGAGGGCAATCACCACCCCCGCGATCCAGTGCATCTTCACGCTACTCGTCTCCGTTGTTGGTACTTCGCCATCCGCTGGCGAGACGGTCTCGCATGCCGCGAGCGCGCTGTCAATGGGTGTGCGTCCGACGACCACGCCTCGCTGGAGGGTCGCTCCGCGCCTCAATCGAGGGCGCTACTCTGCCGGGCCCTGGTGGCGCGGAACCCCGGGGCTCGCAGAGGCAGGATGAGCGCCGACGACTCCAATCTCGACTACTACTCACGACCGCGTGTCGGTTTGCTCGACCTGGTGACCGCCGTGCCGGCGCGCGTCCTCGACGTCGGTTGCGGTGCCGGCGCCACGCTGGCGCTCCTCGCGGAGCGCGGCGCGACGACGCGTTACGGGATCGAGCGCAACCCGACGGCCGCGGCGACCGCGCGGGGCGTGGCGACCGAGGTCTGGGTTGGTGATGTCGAGCAGCTCGAGCCGCCGCTCGCCGACGGTACGGTCGACCTGATCGTCTACGGCGACGTCCTCGAGCACCTGGTCGATCCGTGGCGGCTGCTGCGCCGCTTCCGTCGCCTCCTCGCTCCCGGCGGACGGGCGGTGACGAGCGTCCCGAACATCGCCCACTACGAGGTGCTGCGCGACCTGCTCCTCCACGACGAGTTCCGCTACCGCGACGACGGCATCCTCGATCGCACTCACTTGCGCTTCTTCACCCACCGGACGCTGCGTCGCATGCTCGAGGAGTCGGGCTATCGCGTCGTCGACGAGCGCCCGTTCCTCTCACGCCGCGGCCTGCGCCGCAGCCGCTGGACGCTGCACCTGCTCCGTCGCCTCTTCATCAAGCAGTGGTACGTGCTCTTCGAGCCGGTGGGCTACTGAGCGGTCAACGACAGCGTCCAGTTGACCAACGTGCCGGTATCGGCCGCCGCGAGGTCCTTGACGCGAAGCTTCCAGTCGCCGTTGATCGCCTTGCCGGTGAACGCCGACAGCGACTGGTTGGGAACGGTGAGGTCGGGGAACTCAGTGTCAACGTTGTCGGTCGAGCCGCCGGTCCGGTTGTGCAGCAGCACCGTGGTGCCGTCCGGGCCGATCAGCGCCACCTCGAGGTCGCCCTTGTAGGTGTGGGTGATCTTCACGCGCACCTTCACGCTCGCCACCGTCCCGGTCTGTGGGTAGTTGATCGTGCTGGTGACTCCCGTCGTGTTGTTGTCGGGAATGGCGAGGTTCGGCGTCAACCCCTGCTCACCGTTGAAGGTGATCGTCCACGCGTTGAAGGTCCCGGTGTCGGTCGCGGCCAGGTCCTGCACCTTCACGCTCCAGTTGCCCGCCGTGTTCTTGCCGTTGAAGGCGGTGAGCGCGGCGGCGGCGGTGGTCACGATCGAGAAGGTCGTCGTCACGTTGTCGGTCGAGCCGCCGGTGCGATTGTGCACGATGGCGCTCGTACCGTCGGGTCCGGTCAACGTGACGACCAGGTCGCCCTTGTAGGTGTGGGTGATCGTGGTGCCGAGCGAGATCGATGAGACCGTCAGGCTGTCGCTCACGCTGATCGTGCTGGTGACGCCGGTCGCGCTGTTGTCGGGGATCGCCAGGTTTGGCGAGGCCGAGAACGTCTTCACCGGGTTGCCGGCCGGCGGATTGATCACGAGCTGGACGGTGGCCGTGTGCGAGAGGCTGCCACTGGTGCCGGTGATCGTGACCGTGTGGGTCCCGATCGTTGCGCCGCTGGTCGTCGTCACCGAAAGCGTCGAGGAGCCGCTCGGGCCGATCGGGTTGGGCGAGAAGGCGTAGCCAACCCCCGTGATGGTGGGCGTCGCGGCCAGGGTGACGTTGCCGCTGAAGCCGTTGGTCGGGGTGCTGGTCACCGTGTAGCTCGTCGCGCCACCGGCGATGACCGTCTGCGAGGCCGGCGTGGCCGCCAGCGAGAAGTCGGCCGGCGGCGGTGCGCCCGCGGTCCCGTTGTAGATGACGAGCGCGAAGTCTTGATCGGTCGTGTCGCCGTTGCCCGGCACACCATCGCCCGCGATGTTGGTCGCGCGCACGGTGACCGAGATCGATCCGGTGGTGCCGGCGGGCAGGAAGACGCTCTCCAGGTTGTTGCGGACATCCGCAGCGCCGCCGCTGGTCGAGCCGCTGCCCGTGAAGACGTTGCCGCGATAGAGCGTCCCGTTGACCGTGACCTCGAGGTCGAGGTTGTTCACGTAGGCGTTGCCGGTCGTCGCGCCGGGCGCGTCGGTCCAAGCCAAGCTCACGCGGAACGGCGACGCCGAGCTGGCGATGGTGCCGGTTGCGGTGTAGGTGGCACCAGTGGCGCCCAAGACCTGGGTCTGGTCGACCAGGATGCGTGCCACGCCGTCGAACGCCTGGCCGAGGTTGACGCGGCCCATACCCTGGCTGTTCGACCAGAGCGTGTCGTTGGCACCGACACCGCTCATGTACGTGGCACCGTTGCACAGCCACGCCTTGGTCATCGCCGGGCTCGGCGTCGCCAACGCGTTGTTGGCGAAGTACTGGCGTACCAGCGCCGCCGTACCGGCGATCGCCGGTGTCGAGTGGCTGGTGCCGCTCGACCAGGCGTAGAGCGTCTGCCCGGTCGGCCAATACTGGTTGCAGACTCCCGAGCCGTTGTAGCCCGTGGCGCGGCTCGCGGCCGCCTCGATGTGGGTGCCCGGCGCGACGATCTCGGGCTTCTTGCGCGAGTCGGAGGTCGGGCCGCGCGAGGAGAAGGAGATGATGTCGCGCGCGTCGTTCGCGCCGGTGTTCGCGATGCCGCAGCCGTCACTGCCGGTCTGGCGGAAGTTCTCCGAAGCACCGACCGTGATGATGTTCTTCGCCGTGCCGGGAGGATGGACCGTCGAGGCGCCCGAGCCGGAGTTGCCCGCGGCGAAGACGATCACCATCTCCTGGTTGCCCGCCGTGCCGCTGACCGCATCGCGCACCGCGGCGTCGTGCGCTTGACTGTCGCTGTCGTAGTTCGATCCCGTGGTGTACCCCCACGAGTTCGACGAGATGCGCGCGCCGCCGTTCCAGGCGTTGGCCATGCGCGTCGGCGTCGGCTGGTTGAAGATGCCCGAGCCAGCGTTGTTGAAGACCTTCGAGTTGCCGACGCGGACCCAGGGCGCGAGCCCCAGCCCGTACTGGTAGCCGCTGGTGTCCTCGTAGGCGACTCCAGTCAAGTCGTTGTAGCCGAAGATGATCGAGGCGTTGAGGTTGCCGTGGCCGGCCTGGCCATCAGCGAGCGGGTCGCCCGAGTAGTTGTTGTTGTAGGCAACACGGCTCGCGCCGGTGGAGAGGCCGTCCACCTTGAACTCGACATTGACGTCGGTCGTGGAGCCACGATCGACGCCGTCGTCAACCACGTCGACGCTGAAGTTGAACGGGTTGGCGCCGCTGCCCGGGAACCCCTTGGTCTGCAACCAGGAGAGGTAGCCGGGGCCGGTCGGCGAGATCCCGGTGCCCAAGAGGTTGCCGGCCATGATCTGGCCTTGTGCCTCGTCGAGCAGCGTCGCCGCGACCTTCGGCTCGATGGCGAAGACGTGGCTGTCCTGCGCCGCACGCACCACTTCGCTTCCGCTCAGGCGCAGGCCGATGTTGAAGTAGCCGAGAACCGGGAAGGGCTCGACCAACACTTCGATCGCGCGTGCGCGCAGGTCGTTGACGAACGTCACACCCTCGCGATCCGCGACCACTTGTACGGTGACGTCATAGACGCCGCCGTCCACCAACAACGGCGGGCGCAGCACGGGGCGCAGCTTGAAAGCTGGTTCATAGCTGGCGATGGAGAGCACTTCCGGACGCGCGCGCAGCAGCTCGAGCTGACCGTTCGCGACCGGATCGACGACCACTACATAGGAGTTGTTGGCGACGTACGTCACGACCCACGCGCCGGTCGCAACCAGCTCGTCGAGCCACGCCTCCTTGATCGGACCGGCGAACTGCACGATGCGCATGCGCCGCTCGCCGTCGGCCGGCGGCGTCGCGACGTCGCGCAAGGCCGCGGGAATGGTTGCCAGCGTCGCCGCAGTGGCACGCGGAGCCGCGCCGTCCAGGAGATAGCCGTTGAAATTGATGAGCGTCTGCTCGTCGGCGAGCTGCGCACCGCGCGCCTGCATGCCGGCGATGCCACCGATCGCGAAGCGCGTGTCGACCACCAGCAGCACGAACGAGCCGTACTCCTCGATCGAGACGATGCCGTCATTGCCGCCGAGATCGGCGATCAGCGGGTCGTTCGGCGCGACGATGAAGCGATGGATCGAGCCGGGCGCGACGAAGCCCTCGGGAATCGACTCCGAGACGGTGGCCAACGCGCGGGCTTGGGCCACGCCTTGGGCCGCTGGCGCCGGCCGCGGGCTCTCCGTGGCGATCTGTGCCTTGAGGGTGATGGCGGCGAGCACTGAGAGTGCCGCAACCAGCGAAGCGAACCCCATCCAACGCGCGTGACGACGGCCGGCCATACGAGTCTCCTCCTAGGTGCGTCGAGCTGCGTCCCTCATCCTTCGTGCCGCGTCCTTCATGGACGCATCACAAGACGGTAATGGACGGATCGCTGGCCCACAAGGTTCCCTCGATAGCGCAAGAACTGCGTCCGCGTCTCGCGAGAGAGCTACGCACGCCGCGCGGTCTTCCTATTCTTCTGGCGTCTCTTCTGGCGGCGCCCACCGGGGACCGAGTGCCCCATGCTGACGATCGCCCTGCTTGCCTTTCTGGCGTCGGATGGTGTCCAGACCCCGTTGCGGGACGAGCTGCCGCTCGACGGAGTCTGGGAGATCACGACCGCCGATCCGGCCGCGGCCGACACGGCGTGGCGTCCGGTGCGCGTCCCCGCCGCATTCGAGGAGACGCTCGGCTGGGACTTCGACGGGGTCGCGACCTACCGCACCCGCTTCCGCCTCCCGGCGGACTTCCAGACCGAGGGTGTGTGGCTTCACTTCGATGCGGTGGCCACCGTTGCCGACGTCTTCTTCAACGGCTCCCTCGTCGCTCACCATCTCGGTGGCTGGACCCCGTTCCGGGCCGACGGCACCAGCGTTGTCCGGCGCATCGACGTGAACGAGCTGCTGGTCAGGGTCGACGAACGGGTGGGCCACAACACCCAGGGCTTCCTGCCGGCGATCGGCCCCCACTTCGGTGGCATCTGGCAGTCGGTGAAGCTGATCGGCTGCGCGGCGAGCGCGATCGATGATCTCGGAGTGCTCGCGGTCGGCGACTCGGCGACCGGCATCGCGCAGTTCGAGGCACCCATCATGGGCGCTGCAGCGGGTTGCACGGTCACTGCCTCGCTCAAGATCGGCGCGCAGACTCACAACGTCGTCGTGCCGCACGGCAGCCGCGCAGAACTGCACACGTCGTCATTCGCGACCTGGGAGGTCGGCCGGCCGCGCTTCCACTCCGTCGGCTTCGTCCTCACCGACGCGGCGGGAGTGATACGAGATCGCGTGTCAACACGCCTGGCGTTCCGATCGATCACGACCCGCGGGAAGACGCTGCTCCTCAACGGCCGGCCTCTCAACGTGCGCGGCGTGCTCGAATGGGGTTGGTTTCCACCAGACCTCGCCCCGGCGCCCTCCGATGCGGTGATCGACGCCGAGATCGCGGGGGTGAAGGCGCGCGGCTTCAACCTCGTCAAGTTCTGCCTCTGGATCCCGCCCCAACGCATCGTGCAGAAGTTCGACGACGCCGGTCTCCTGACGTGGCAGGAGTATCCGACCTGGCATCCGCGCTTCGACGATCTCCATCGCGACGAGCTGCTGGCCGAGTTCGACGAGTTCTTCCGCCAGGACCGGAACCACCCGTCGATCGTCGCGCGCAGCCTCACGTGCGAGACCGGGCCGTCCGCCTCGCTCGAGGTCATCCGCTCGCTCTACGACCGCGCGAAGGAGCGCATTCCGGGCGCGCTCATCGAGGACGACTCGTCGTGGATCGAGTGGAACCGCGTCAGCGACTTCTGGGACGACCATCCATACGGCAACAACGACGACTGGGCGGGGCGGCTTGGCGGCTTGAACGAGTTCATCGCGGCGCGCGCGCGGAAGCCTCTGCTGCTCGGCGAGGCGATCGCGGCCGACACCTGGCTCGATCCGGCCGAGGTCGCGGAGGCGCGGGCACGTGGTGGGTACGAGCTGCCGATCGTGCTTGCGGATCATGCGCGCTGGGAGGCGGCGATGGGTGCGCGCTTCGGCGCGGAGACGACTGCACGGCTGCGAGAGTGGTCGCTGCGTTTCGCCTGGAACGAGCGCAAGGACCAGATCGAGACGTTTCGCGAGCTGGTCCCCGAAGGCGGCTACGTCGTCTCGGTCGCGCGCGACTTCCGGACGGCGCAGATGGGGCTCGCCAACCACGCGAACCAATGGAAGTGGCCGGCCGACGACTACCGCTGGCAGGGCGACACGCTGGTGATGCTCGCGCACGATGCACCGCGGGCATTCACAAGCGGGCCGTGGCGACTGCCCGTCCGGCTCGCGCATCACGGTGAGCGGCCGCTCGAAGGCGGGAAGGTCACCGCATTGCTGCCCGACTGGGCGTCGCAAGGTGAGCCCGTGGCCGGCGACCAGCAAGCCATTCCGGCGGTCGCACCCGGCACTGTCGTCGAGCTGCGTCCGTTCGAGCTGCCGGTCCCCGACGCGTCGCGCCTGACCTGTCCGACTCCGGTCGAGCTGACGCTCATGCTCGACGTCGGTGGTGCCGCGCATGGCACCCACGCGATCAACCAGTGGACGCTCTGGGCGCTGCCGCCGTTGCCGCAGCCCGCGGCTGAGGTGCTCACCGTCGACGCACTCACACCCGAGCTCTTTGCGCGGCTGCAAGCCGGTGCGCGGGTGCTGCTGAAGACCGCGGACGTCCCCTTCTCGTTCGTCGCCACGCGCCACTGGCTGCTGCGCGGCGCGCCGTGGTTCCCACCCCACCCGTTGCGCGCACAGATTCCCGACGAGCTCTTCCTCGACCTCTGCGTGAAGGAGCTCCATCCGAAGGGTCTGGTCCCCGGCGCCACGCTCTTTCCGCAGGTCGATCCGATCGTCGCGTTCTGGGACACGCACGACTCGGCGCTCGTCAAGGACTGGCTGATGGTCTTCGAAACGCGCGTCGGAAAGGGGCGGCTGCTGGTGAGCTCGCTGCGGCACGACGGCGCGGCCGGCGAGTGGCTCGAACGGACGTTCCAGGACCACCTCGCGCACGGACCCGAGCCGATCGCCGCGCTCTCGGACGCGCTGATCACGGCGATCGGCGATCGTCTCGTCGCGCAGACGATGGACCTCACGGCAACCGCGTGGCAGTTCCGGCCCGACGCTGCGGCCGGCGCGCCGGAGAACCCGTGGACCTCGATCCGCGTCGGAACGAGCTGGGAGGGCCAGGGCTTCCCGACACTCGACGGCTGGGCCACGTATCGAAGGGAGCT
>CAYRQC010000549.1:0-4583 GCA_964426265.1 uncultured Phycisphaerales bacterium
GATCTCTGCGACATGGTGCTCGAGGAGAACCAGCGCCGCGGACCGGGCGAGCGGCCGCTCTACGGGATGTACGACCAGGTCTACTGGATGCTGACGTTCGGCGGCGTGAAGCATGTGACACCGGTCGGGCTGCGGCCCGCGATGCGCGCCTACACGCTCTTCGTCGACGGCATCTCGAAGCCGTTCGCGGCGACCGGGCTGCGCGTCGGCTGGTGTGTCGGGCCGAGCGACGTGATCGTCGCGATGTCGAACTTCCTCGGCCACGTGGGGGCGTGGGCGCCGCGCGCGGAGCAGGTGGCCACCGCGAAGCTGCTCGACCGGCCCGACGTCATCCACGCCTACCACACGGTGACCAAGCAGGCCGAGCAGGCGCGGCTCGACGCGCTGTTCGGCGGTCTGATGCAGTTGAAGAAGGAGGGGCTCCCGGTCGATGCGCTCCAGCCGATGGGGGCGATCTACCTCACCGCGCGCTTCGCGCTGATGGGCAAGAAGGGGGCAGACGGCCGCACGCTCACGACCAACGAGGAGATCCGCCGCTACCTGCTGAATGCGGCCGGTTGCGCGATCGTCCCGTTCCAGGCCTTCGGCTCGAAGGAGAACGACGGCTGGTTCCGGATGAGCATCGGCGCCGTGTCGCTGAACGACATCGCCGCGATGTTCCCGCGTCTGAAGGCGGCCCTCACCGCGCTGTCGTGACTGATCGGTGCCAGGCACGGATCACCCGGTGGGTTTGGGCCAGGCACCTTTGCGGGCACCTTTGCGCGCGGAGACCAGGAGGCTCGTCACGTAGTCCTCTGCGCTTTTGCCCGGCGGGAGGAGGCGGGTGATCTCGGCGTAGAGCGGATCACCCATCGATACGAGGGTGGCGAGGTAGTCGGTCTTGGTCGTGAGCTGCACGTCGACCAAGCCGGCGGCTTTGGCCATCTGTTCGGTTTCGGTGACGAGCGCCGCGCCGGCGATACAGCCGATCAGCGCGTCGATCATCGAGGCGATGGCGCGCGGCAGCGGCTCGAACAGGGCGAGGTCGGAGACGGCGACGCGGCCGCCGGGCTTGAGCACGCGCGCGATCTCGCGCCAGACCTGCGGCTTGTCGGGCGAGAGATTCACCACACAGTTGCTGATCAGCACGTCGACGCTCGCGTCGGCGACCGGCAGGTGCTCGATCTCGCCGAGGCGGAACTCGACGTTGTCGAGCCCCGTCTTGGCCCGCCAACCGGCGATGTTCGTCCGCGCGCGCTTCAGCATCTCGGGCGTCATGTCGACGCCGATCGCCCGCCCGCGCGCGCCGACCTTCTTGCTCGCGATGAAGATGTCGAAGCCGGCGCCGCTCCCGAGGTCGAGCACCACCTCGCCCTCCTTCAGCGCGGCGAGCGCCGTCGGGTTGCCGCACGAGAGCCCGAGGTTGGTCCCTTCCGGCAACGCCGCCAGCTCCTCCTTGGCGTAGCCGAGCGCCTTCGCGAGCCCGTCCACGTCGGCGGGCATCGAGCAGCAACCACCGTTGGCGGGCGCGCTGCTCTCGGCGGCGCAGCAGCCGGCATCGACTTCCGCGGTTGCAGGCACAGGCACCGGCGTGCAGCAACCGCTTTCGGAATTCGGCGCTGCCGTGATCCCTCCCGTCGCCGGCAGCGTCGACTGGAACACCGGCAGCGCCGACGTGCCACGGGCGATCCGCGCGTAACCCTCCCGTACGGCATCCCGGACGGCATCGGGTGAAGCAGGCTTGGGGTCGGACATGCGAGGCTCTCCGCTTGGTGTCGTGCCGTGGTTTAGCGCCTGTCGCGTCTCGGGCGAACCACCGAGATTCTCAGCGGGTGCCGCTCTCATCTGGTGCCGGGACTCCGGTCGCGACCGTGCGACGCGTCGAGCGTCACCGCCAGCGCCGCCAGAGCGCGATGGAGGAGCTGGCGCACGGCGAGCTCGCTGCGCTCCATCTGCAGCGCGATCTTCTTCTGCGAGAGTCCGACGACGCGCGACAGCGAGATCACCTCGCGGTAGTCCTCCGACAGCGTCTCGAACGCCGTCTCGAAACGTTCCACCTCCTCTTTCGCCACGACCTCGCGCGACGGCGTGACGAGCGAGCGGTAGCAGTTGCTGAAGGAGGCGCCGCTCTGTGACGGCGATCCGCCCGGCCGCCGCGCCTCGCGACCCGCGTCGCGCTTGTCGCGCTGCCAGTACTTCGCGTGGTTCAGGACCACTCGCAGCGCCGTCGTGAAGAGTCAGCGGCGAAAGTTCTCCGCGCCCTGGAACTGGAAACGGTCGAGGCCTTCGAGTACCTCGCGGCACGCCGACTGGACGAGGTCGGAGGCCGACTCCTTGGCGCGCAGCGTCGGCCCCATGCGCAGCCGCACGAAGGCACGCAGCGCGGGGAGGTTCGCCTCGAGCAGCGCATCGATCGCGATCGGATCGCCGTGCGACGCGCGGTCGACCAAGGCGTCGCGTCGCTCACCGGTCATTGCTGCACGAATCGCCCGCCGTTGTCCTTGGCGATCTGCTGGAGGAACGGGACGTTCAGGTCCTTGCCGATGCCGATGGTGTGGATGACCACGTGCTTGGTCGGGTTCCAGCGGCGCACGTCCTCGATGATCCGTTCGGTCGAGTCGGGGGTGTTGTCGACCTTGGTCGGGCTGCCGTCGGTCAGCAGGAAGATGGTGTCGACGACGCTCTTGTAGTACTTGTCCTGCGCACCGCGGCCCGCCAGCTTGAACGCCTCCTGCATGGCGTCGTGGATGTTGGTGGTCGACGCGCCGTGGAGCTCGCGCACCCAGCCCTGCGCCTTCTTGATCTCGTTCGTGGCGCCCACCAGCATCGTCGGCGAGTAGACCTGCACCACGTCGTTGAAACAGACGATGTCGAACTTGTCGCCCTTGGTGAGCTTGCCGAGCACCTCGATCAACGCGTCTTTCGTCGCCTCCATCCGGCTCTCGTCGCCGGCGTCGACCGGCGCGTTGTCCTTGTACTCCGGGTGCTTTGCCGAAACGATCATCGAGCCCGAGCAGTCGATCACGTAGACGATCGACTTCCCTTCCAGCGGGATGCCGTAGTAGTAGACGTTCTTCTTCGGATCGGCGGGGGCGGTCAGCGCCGCCGCGAGCCCGGAGCTCCCGCCGCCGAGCGGCTTCTTGCCCGCGACGTAGTCCGCGCCCTCCTTCGCGAGCCAGTCGCGCCACGCGCGCACGCTGTCGCCGAGCTTCTGGCGCGTCAGTACCTCGAGCGCGATGCCGAGCCGCCGCCTGGTCGCCCCTTCCTCGAGCTCGAGCCGCGCGATCAGCGGTTCGATCGCCGTAGGCACCGCCAGCCGCGCGAGCGCGTAGGCCGCCTGCTCGCGCACGTTGGCGTCGTCGTTCTCGAGCGCTTTCAGGACCGTTGGCGCGCAGCTCTGTGCCGACTTGCCACAATCGCCGATCCCTTCGAGGACGACGGCCAGCTCCTCGGCCGTCGTCGCCTTGGCCAGCGCCTTCATCATCGGCACCGCCATGGCGTCGCCGCGCCCGCCCGCCTCGTGCGAAACGAAGAGCTTGAGAGTGAGTGGCAGCTTCTTCTGGCCGATGACGTTGGTCACGAGCCACGCGATCGACTCGTCGCTGGTGATCTGCTCGGCGCGCGCGAGGAGCGCCTTCTCGACCGAGTGCAGCCCTTCGATGAAGGTCGCGAGCGCCACCGACTCGATGCCGAGCGCCTGGTAGGTCGCCATCACCTTGGAGTCGAGATTCCGCGTGCCGAACTCCTGGCCCTTGACGATCGCGGCGATCTGGGCGTCGACCTCGGCCTTGCGCGACTCGCGGGCGAAGACCTCGTCCTCGACATCGGCATAGGCGTCGACCAGCGCCTCCGCGATCACCGGCAGGTCGAGGTTGGCGAGCAAGCCAATCGCGTCCTTGCGCACGTCGGACGCCTTCGGCTGCTTCGCCGTCGAGCGAAAAGCCTTCTGGAAGGCGGCCACCTTGTCCGCGGCTTCATCGAAGGGCGCGAGCCCGAGCCCGAGTGCGACCAACGGCGGGGCGAGCAGCGAGCGGAGCAGGCGAACGTTCACGGGGAGCCTCTCTCCGAGAGCCGGCACAGTGTCGGGCGACGCTCACGAATAGAGCGAGCCACCCGCCTCCCGTCATCCCGTCAGCCCCCGGCGACCGACGGATCGCGTAGTCCCCGCCTCGGAGGTACGCTCTCTGGCCACTTCCGTCGCTCCGCCCGGCGACTGGCGGACGGCGATCGATCCATCCTGCGGAATCCACCCTGCGGAGTCGACGGCATGGCTCGTCCATCTGGTTTCGCCTCGCGGCACCTTCGCGCCGCCGGCTTGATGGGAGTGGCTCTCACAGCACTCGTCTCCGGGCTCACCGGAATCGCGCTCTCGCAAGGCCTGCCGCCGCCGCCCGCGCCGCCGGGTGGTCCGCCGGGAACGGGTGGCACCCAGTTCCTGTTCGCCGTCGACGCTACGCGGATCGCCGACCCCAAGCTCGACGGTGGCGGCTTCAAGGTGCAGTACCGCCTGCAGGTAGCGAGCCGGCCCTACGACGTGAAGGTGAGTGTCGTCGATGCGAGCGACCACCTCGTTGCCACGGTCTATCAAGGCAAGGACAAGGGCG
>CAYRQC010000550.1:0-10014 GCA_964426265.1 uncultured Phycisphaerales bacterium
TCGGTGAGCTGGTCGCGAAGCGGATCGCGCAGCTCTCGCCCACGACGCAGCCCTCCGCGATCGAGCTGCTGCTCCGCCGGCCCGCCTGGACGCTGGCGCTGCTCGGCGAGGTGGCAACAGGCAAGCTCGACGCGCGGGCGCTCGCACCGGACGTGCTCGAGCGGCTGCGCCATGGCGACGATGCGGCGATCGCGAAGCTCGCCGAGGAGGTCGCGCAGTCGCACGGTCAGGCCCGCAACGCCGATCGCGCGAAGGTGGTCGATGCGTTGCTGAAGCTCGCCGCGACGACCGGTGACGCCAAGCACGGCGCCGAGCTCTTCACCGCCCAGTGCGCCAAATGCCACACACTGCGCGGCCAGGGTGGCCCGGTCGGCCCCGACCTCACCGGCATCGGCAAACGGGGCAAGACGGAGCTGCTGATCGAGCTGCTCGATCCCAATCGCTCCGTCGAAGGCACGTGGCGGGCGTGGGATGCCACCCTGAAGAACGGCGACAGCTTCTCCGGTCGCCTGATCAATGAAGGCCGCACGACGATCGAGCTGATCGACGCAGCGGCCACCCGTCACGTCATCGCGCGGGGCGATATCGCGCGGCTCCGGCCACTGGCTCGCTCCCTGATGCCGGAAGGCTTCGAGGACCTCGGCGAGGCCGCGCTCGCCGACCTGCTCGAGTACCTGGTCGCGGACTCCTGATCGATACGAGGCTCGTGATGCGGCAGCGCTACGGCGGCTCCGTGACGACGACGAGTCGATCGGCCGCGAGATCGTCGAGCTGCGAGTGGCGGCCCGACGGCCAGCGCACTGTGAGCCGATCGACCACCGTCGCGGCGCCGAGGCCGAAGTGCAGTCGCAGGTCGCTCTGCGAGTAGAACGACTGGCCGCTCGCCACCTCCGCGACCTGGCACAGTCCGCCCGCGGTGACGACCACGCGCGCGCCGATGCCGGCACCGTTGCTGACCGTCCCGACCGTCTTCACCAGCAGCCAATGGCGTCCGTCATGCGGCGACTCGTTGGCGAGGATCTCGGCGGGCTCGTGGTTGTTGTTCAGCACGAGGTCGAGATCGCCGTCGCCGTCGAGATCCGCGGCGGCGAGGCTTCGCCCTGCGCGCCGACGTGCCACCACCTCGCCGGCCTGCGCGTCGAGGCTCTCGAAGGTCCGATCGCCGCGATTCAAGTAGACGAGCAGCGGCTGTTGGTAGCCGACGAGGGGCTTGCCGATCCGCTCGACGTGCGGCTGGGTGTGGCCGTTCGCGACCACCCAGTCCGGCAGCCCGTCGAGGTCGAGGTCGGCGAGCACGGTCCCCCAACCGAGCATCGGGAGCGATGCGGCGGCGGTGCCGGCCTGCCTGGCGATGTTCTCAAACCTCATCTCGCCGAGATTCCGGTAGAGGCCGTTGAACTCGCGCTCGAAGTAGGTGGCGACGAAGTCGATCCGGCCGTCGCGGTCGAAGTCGCCGGTCGCCACTCCCATACCCGAGAGCCGCCCTCCGGACTCGGAAAGCGCCACGCCCGCTTCTTCCGAGATGTCGCGGAAGCACCCCTTGCCGTCGTTGAGGAGCAGGAAGTTCGGGGTGTTGTCGCAGGCGACGAACGCGTCGGCGTCGCCGTCATCGTCCCAATCGCCGAAGGCGATTCCGAGCGTCCGGCCGAGCAGCCCCGCGAGCCCGGAGCGCGCAGTCACGTCCTCGAACGTGCCGTAGCCGCGGTTGCGCAAGAGCAGGTCCGGTAGCGGGGCGTAAGTTCTCGGTGGACAGTAGAAACGGTTCCCGTCCTTCGCGCAGACCTGATTGTGTTCCTTGGTGTGGTCGAGGCATCCACCGACGTAGAGATCGACGTTGCCATCGTTGTCGACGTCGGCGAAGGCGCAGGCCGCGTCGACGGCGTCGGGGCGGCCGAGCACGCCCGCCGCCGCTGCCACGTCCTCGAACCGGCCGATTCCGTAGTTGCGGTACAGGGCGTTCGGCTCGTCGAAGTGGGTGACGTAGAGGTCGAGGTCGCCGTCGTTGTCATAGTCTGCGGCACAGACGGCCTGGGAGTAACGTGCATCGCCGAGACCCGACTCGTCGGTCGCGTCGGAGAATCGTCCGCCGCCGGTGTTGCGGAAGAACCGACTGCGCGGCAGCGGGTCCTCCGACGTCCCCGAGAGCCGCGTGCCGGAGAGGAAGTAGAGGTCGACGTCCTCGTCGCCATCGGCATCGAAGGACGCGACGCCGGAGCCATTGACCTCGACATAGAACCAGCCTCGCTCGTCGAAGCCGCTCTCGTGCACGAAGTCGACGCCGCTCGCGGCGGTGGCGTCGACGAACTGGATCGGGCAGGGGCCGGTGCGTGCGGGGAGGGTGATCGGCTCGACGACGGCGCGAGTCGACGCGCCGTCGCGATCATCGTCGGTGCAGGCCGCGGTGACCAGCACGGCGATGGCACACCAGCGGGCATCGCCGCGCCGCCGCCGCGCCGCCAGCCATCCGCCCAGAAGGTGACTCGCGTCCACGCGCTCGCGTTCCACGTATCCCGAGATTCGAGTGCCTCGTCAGGGTATTTCCGTGATCGACGTCTGCGGATGCTGGGCCGCCCAGATGTACCACTCTTCAAGCGAGTACTGCACGGGATCGAGCACCTGGCCGGCGAGCGGTCCTTCTTTCGCGATGCCGGCGACGCTCCACCGGCTTCCGGTCGTGCCGTCGATGATCGCGCCTGCGTCATTGACCCGGAACGTGAGTGGTTGATTGCGGCGTGCTTCGGGCTTGAACGCCGCGGCGAGCCAGGTTCCCGGCTTGTGCAGCACCACCAGCGCCTGCTCCCCGAGCCGATCGACGAGGAGCGGGCCCGCAGCCTCGAGGCGCGGCAGCGGATAGGCCCGCGCCAGCTCGCCGATCACGACTCCGAGCACCAATTGATTCTCGGGCAGCCGTTCGTCGACATGCAGGATCGAGCTGCGCATGCGGCCGCCGAGCCCTGGCGACCCGGGCGAGTCTTCGCTCCCGTGGCCGAGCCGCATTTCAGGCGTCCCGAATGCCACCATCGATTGCGGGTGGAGCTCGAGCCAATCGACCCAAGTGGCCTGGTCGAGGCGGCGCCGCTCGAGCCGGAGGCCGCGATCGGGGCCGTTCATCGCTTCGCCCAGGAACGGCGTCCAGAACGTGTCGGTCTCGACGTCGGCGAGGATGTGGGTCCCGTTGTAGAGGCCGCGCACGCCAAACGTGCGGGGTTGGCCATGCACGCGCGCATCGTAGGCCGCGGCACTGCTGCAGCGCTCGCAGAGGGTGAGCAGCAAAGACTCGCCGCCGACCGTGATGTTGGCGACATGGTGGTTCTTCAGGATCCACCATGGGATCGCCCACGCCTCGTCGCCGGCCACGTAGCCGAGCACGGGATCGTCGGGTCGCATGTGAGTCGCCGCGTTGGCGTCGACCCATTCGGGCGCCACCAACGGTTGGTTGAACTCCGCGACGCCGTCACGCTCCGCATGGATGTGGCCCGGCGCTTCGTGGTCAGTATCACCTTCGTGGTCGCACCCGGTGAGCAGCGTCACATGGGAGAAGAACTCTGCGTCGGGGTCGCGTGCGCAGCCCGACGACGGGCAAATGGTCAACGTGCTCGACGCGAACAATGCGGCCAGCGCGGCCGGTGATCGGCGCGCCATCGATGACGGAGGCATGGGGGATCTCGAGCAACGCGGCGACGTCCCGCAGGACGGCTCTACAAAGGGGGATTGGGGGCCGACGATGAGATGATAGGTCGAGTGAGCGCTCGCGATCCAGGGGTGATGGCCGCGGGATAGAGGGACAGCGATTCACGTGACGAGCAGGTACCGACGGTCGACGTAGGATCCGCGCCACGTCGTGGAGCCGCCATGCCCGCATGCCAGTTCCTCCGTTTCGTCTCCTCCGCCGAGTGCGAGGTCGAGCAGTTGCCGTGGGGCCCGCACGAGTGGCTCTGCAAGCCGGGGCTCACCGACGCGCGGCAGCTCCAGCTCGTGCGCGTCCGCATGCCGCCGGGCCAGTGCCACGCTTTCCATCGCCATCCCGAGTTCGAGGAGCTGCTCTACATCGTCGACGGCCAGGTCGAGCAGTGGGTCGGTCGCGAGAAGCGCATCCTGCGCGCCGGCGAGCTGGCGCACATTCCGATGAACGAGGTGCACGGTAGCTACAACGTCTTCGCGACGCCGGTCACCTTCCTGGCGGTGCTCTCGCCGGCGACCTGCAAGGGGCCGCCGCTGATCGATGTCTCGCAGGAGGAGCCGTGGCGGTCGCTCGCTCCGGGCGTGGTGCCGGTGGGATCTGGCTCGAGCTCGCCGATTCGCCGGCGGACGCGTCGTCAGCGTCGCGACGCTCCCCCATGACGATCCGGTGGTTCGTCGATGCCTCGAGGTCGGCACACGGCTCACCCCATCCGCTACGCTCTCGATGGCGTACTCTTCGACCGTCATCGTGACCGTGCCGCGCGTGACGCTGGCGGCAACAACGGTCACGCTGACGACGTTCCACTTCCTCCACCTCTGCAGGACTTCCGTGGAAAGCTACTACGACCCCAAGCACTTGAAGCAGTTCGGCGACCTTGGCAAGGAGGCTCCCGAGCTCTGGAAGAAGTTCACCGAGTGGTACGGCGCGGTCTTCGCCGAGGGGGCACTCAGCGAGCGCGAGAAGGCGTTGATCGCGCTGGCGGTGGCGCACTCGGTGCAGTGCCCCTACTGCATCGACGCCTACTCGACGACCTGCCTCGAGAAGGGCGCCGACCTCGCGCAGATGACCGAGGCGGTCCATGTCGCGGCGGCGATCCGCGGCGGCGCGACCCTCGTCCACGGTGTGCAGATGCGCGAGCACGTCCACAAGCTCTCGATGTAGCGCCGATGGCCCTCTCGTTGCCGATCAAGATCCAGCCGACCCTGTTGCGGCGCGCGCACGAGCTGGCGTCGGCCGAGGCGCAGCGCGCCAAGCTGCGCGCGTTGCCGCTCGCCACGACGTTCGAGGCGGCAGTCGCGCGCGCCGGCCACGATCCGCTGCGGGCGACCGCGGTCGAGATCCTGCAGATCAACGTCGGGAAGAAATGCAACCAGACCTGCAAGCACTGCCACGTCGACGCCGGTCCCGAGCGCAAGGAGATGATGCCCGACGCCGTCGTCGAGGCGTGCCTCCGATTGCTCGCGGAGTCGACGATCCCGACCTTCGACATCACCGGTGGCGCCCCCGAGTTGCACCCCCGTTTTCGCGAGCTGGTGAGGCGCGCGCGCGCCCTCGGCCGCAAGGTGATCGACCGCTGCAACCTGACGATCACGCAGGTCGCCGGCTTCACCGACCTGCCGGAGTTCCTGGCGGCGTACCAGGTCGAGGTGGTCGCGTCGCTTCCCTATTGGGGCGGCAAACAGACCGATGCCCAGCGCGGCGATGGCGTCTTCGAGCAGTCGATTCGTGCACTTCAGCAGTTGAACGCGCTCGGCTACGGCCGGGAGGGGAGCGGGCTCGTCCTCAACCTGGTGACCAACCCGGTCGGCGCCTTCCTACCCGGCAACCAGGTGTCGCTCGAGCGCGAGTGGAAGCGCGAGCTGGCGCGCCGCCACGGCATCGTCTTCAACACGCTCTACACCATCACCAACATGCCGATCAGCCGCTACCTCGACTTCCTGATCGAGTCGGGGAATCTCGCCGACTACATGGAGAAGCTCGTCACGTCGTTCAATCCATCAACGGTCGCTGGCCTCATGTGTCGCAACACCCTCTCGGTCGGTTGGGATGGTGCTCTCTACGACTGTGACTTCAACCAGATGCTCGAGCTGGCGCTACCGCAGACGATCCACGACGTGACGCCGGCGCAACTCGCCGGCCGTGGGATCCGGACCGGCGAGCACTGCTTCGGCTGCACCGCCGGCGCCGGATCGAGCTGTGGTGGGGCGACGGCGTAGCGACGGCGTGACGGCGCGGGCCGGCCCAACCGTCCGCGCTACCGTCGTTCGAGCTCCGCAATCTTCGCGGCGATCGTCTCGGCCGCGACTCGATGTCCCTCGGCGCTCCAGTGGCGATTGTGCTTCAGGTAGAGCTTCTCGGGCTCCGGCATCGCCCGGAACGCCGGCTCCGGGTCGACGCACGGAATTCCCACGCGCGCGCAGACCTCACCGAGACGCCGACTGAGGCGCCTCGGATCGAGCTGCTCCAGCGGCACGCCCGCCGACTCGGCCAGATTGCGCAATGCCGGCTCGCTGACGGCCGGCAGATCCGCGATGCCGACGACGAGCAGTCGGCAGCCGTGGGCGCGACACAGCTCCTGCACCTTGCCGAGCAGTACGCCGGCCATCTCCCACGCACGATCGATGGTCGCCGACTGCGGGCCGTAGAGCTCGAGGTCGGTGAAGTCTTCGCCGGAGTCTTCACCGTCGGAAGATCGGGTCGGTTCCTTCGCCGCCACCGCCACCACCGAAGGTCCTGCCGTCGCGGGCGCTCCCGGTGCCATATGCGAAGCCGCAGCAACCGGTGGTTCCGTGGACTTGGCTGCCGCGTTCGGTGTTGCATCGCCCGCCGCCGCTCGTTCCACTGCGAGCGCCGCTGCTCGCCGTCGTTCTTTCGACCGCTCGCGCGTCACCTTGATCGAGTACTCGGCGACCTCATAGAGGCGAAGATGGTGGCGGATCCACTGACCGACCGGTGACTTCCAAGGCTTCCTCACCGGCCGATTGAGGATCTGCACGTCGCCGTTCTCGTCAAGCTCCGCGAACGGCCGGCCGCCCTCCTTGTCGCCCGTGTTGCTGCCGAGATCGTTGGAGCAGAAGAGCAGCACCACCCAATCGGGGGCGTAGCGCATCCCCTCGGCGTCGAGCCGCACCAGCTCCTGCACCGTGCTGTAGCCGTTGGCGCCGAAATTGATCGTCTCGCTGTCGGGGAGCAGCTTCTCGATGCGGCTCGCGACCATCTCGTCGGCCTCGACGCCGTAGCCCCAGCAGAAGCTGTCGCCGATGCAGACGATCCGGCGCACGCCCGCCGACTTCGCGTAGTCGTGCTCCTCGTCCCGGAGCCCGCGCGAGTTGCACTGGACGCGGACATTGAAGCTCCCGGGTAGCTCGTACCGTGCATCGACATGGGCCAGCCCGATCCACCCAGCCTCGGGCTCGAACTCGAAGAAGGTCGCGCGCGAGAGGCTGACGTCGCCGAGGCCGAGCAGGCGCACCAGCAGCTCACCGAATGCGAGGTTCACGACGATGGCGCCGAGCAGGAGTCCCAGGCGGCCGGCGGCTTTGGATGCCAAGCGAACCTCTGACGATGCCAATGGAGACGGGGAAGCGTCTTGCTTTCGCGTGCCGCGAAAAACTAGGCCGAGTTGCGCGCAATGCAACGGCGCGCCGAAGCCGCCGGAGCCGTAGGAGTCACCGAACTCACCGAATCCGCCAGAGCCGCCGCTGCCGTCCAAGCAGTAGATTCCCGCGCCCCATGCGCCGCGACGGCAATCGCAAGTACCACGACCGAGTCGCCGGTAAGTACGACTCGATCTACGACACGCCCTACTGGCGCTTCTATCGAGACGTCTCGTGGCGCCATCTGAAGGGCTTCCTGCCGGTGCAGCGACCGGCGTGGGCTGCGGACCTCGGCTGTGGCACCGGGTGGTTCGGTTGCCGGCTGCTGAAGAGCGGCTGCCACGTCGTCTTCCTCGATCCGAGCGGTGCGATGCTCGATCAGGCGCGCGAGGCCGCGGCGGTCGAGGCTGCGCGCGGGCTCGAGACGCGCTTTCTGCAGACCGGCATGGAGCAGATGGACGCCATCGAGGACGGCCTCCTCGACTTCGCGACCGGCCAGGGCGACCCGCTCTCTTTCTGCGAAGAGCCGGTCCGCGCGCTCGGCCAGCTCGCCCGCATCGTGAAGCCGGGCGGCACCGTGGTGCTCTCGGTCGACAGCCGCGTCGCCGGCGTCCGTTCCCTCCTCGACGAGCGGTCACCCGAGGCCGCGCTCGAGCTACTTCGCACCGGCCGCACCAAGTGGCGCGCCGATCGCCGCGAAGAGGCCTTCAGCATGAAGATGTTCGACCCCGACGAGCTGAAGACGCTGCTCGATCGCGCCGGCTTCGAGCCGCTCTCCCTCATCGCAAAGACCTGCCTCGTGCAGCGCAGCAACGACGCGTGGCTTGAAGATCCCGCGCAAGCGCGCGAGCTGCTGGCCGCCGAGGAGCGGGTGCACATGCTGCCGCACTACCTGGGGCTCGCGGGGCACCTGCAGATCGCGGCGCGCCGAAAGGGGTGAACCGGCAGGATCGCGAACGCGACCTACTGGATCGTTCCCCGGCGCCGCTGCCCTACTGCCGGTCTGGCGATCCGGCGGTCGCGGGCAGCAGTCGAATCTCGTAGGTTCCAGCGCCCCAAACCGTGGCCTCGCCGTAGAGCGACATGGCACCGCTACGGGGGTCGTTCTGCGTTCTGCGTCGCCCACAGCTTCAGGTTCCTGGCTGTCGTCGGCGCCGACTTCAGGACGAAGCGCCCATCCGCTCCCGTCACTGCCGACCAGTAGCCCCCAGGATCGTCGTCGTAGAGCATCTCGCCGAGGCCGACCACGGCTCCTCGAACCGCGCTGCCTTTCTCATCCACGACTCGGCCGTCGATCGACAGTCCCGCCTCGAGCTGCACGACCGTCGCGTTTCGGCCGGGAAGGATGACGATGCGTCGTTCCGCGTCGATCAAGCCCGACTCCTCCACCATGAGGTCGTATTCGCCGATAGCGATGCGATCGACGTAAAACGTCGTCTCGTCGAACCGTGCGCAGCGCACCGTCCACTTCGAGGGGTTCGAGCGGTTCGCCTTGCGAGTCGCTTGCGGCGAGGTGCTCTGCAGACGGACACTCGTTTTCGGCGCGATCGACGTCGCCGCGGGCGCGAGCAGATTCACGACCAGCAGCGCGCTCGGTGGCAGCGTTACGAGCAGCGGTCCCATCTCCGGGATGACGTCCAGCTCCGCCTTCCAATCGCCAAAGTGTGGATGCGTGACCGAAACGATCACGAGCTCAGCGATCGGCAGCTTCACGCTTGCATGGCCGAGCTCGTCCGTGAGCCGCGCGTGCTCGAAGTGGCTCGGTTCAGAGATCGTCTTCAGCAGTCCATCGCGTTCGAGGTTCCCTTCCGGGTGAGTGACGGCGAGCGCACGAACGGTCGCCTGGCTGACCGGCGTTCCCGCTTGGTCGACGACGGTGACCCTCAGCTTGCTCGCGGGCACCACGACCAGCTCGCCGACCGGGACACGGGTCGGGTCCGGGCCGAAGCGCTCGTGGACCCTCTCCCACACAAGAAAGAACGCGCGCTCGACGAGTCCGTCGCCGGTGACGACCAGGTGCTCCGGCGAATCGAAGCTGACGGCGAACTCGAATGCCCCGTCCGAGCCGACGACCACGGGCGGGCGGCCATCGCCGAACTGGAGCTGTGCGCTCGCCGGCGGTCCACCGGTCGCGAGCCGGAGCCGCCCCACGATCGTGGTCGTCGGTGGCAGCACGACCCGCGTCACTTCGCCCACCTCGTCCGCTCCCGGCGACTTGAACTCGACGAACCGTCCGTCGTGCGCACGAGCGAACGCATATCGGCTCGGCCACGATTGGGGGAGGTTGAAGGCGATCAACCCGGTGTCATCGGTGGAGCCGCGCAGCGCCTCGAGCTCACCGCCGTTCATCCCGACGCCGACCGTCGCGCCGGCGACGGACGCTCCGCCGTGGTCGACGACCTGCACGGTCCAGGGGTCGGCATCGCACAGCTCGAACTGGACGAGGCTCGGCGCCATCACCCGAGTTCGGCGAGCCGTCACTCGTCCCGCCGTGACTTCGACCACGTGCTCGACGCCTGGCTCGGAATGGAAGTGTGCAAGTCCGGCCTCGTCGGTTGGTTTCGACTGCGGAGTGACGGTTTCGCCTGGACGGTTCGGACTCAGAAGTACGTCCGCACCGGATACCGGTTCCGTGCCGGCGCGAACGACGCTCACGCTGATCTCGTTGTAGCGGACCGAGTCGGGCGCACTGCCGGCGTGGGCTCGCGGTGCATCCGGATCGTCGCCAAGCTCAGC
>CAYRQC010000551.1:0-8680 GCA_964426265.1 uncultured Phycisphaerales bacterium
CGCAACCCCAGCTCGTTGGTCTCGACCCGGACCTCCCCATACTGCGCCTCCAGGAAGGGCGGATGGCAGAAGATGAGCTCGTCGTCCGCGACCTTGTCGAGCGTGTAGCGCGTGCTCCATTCGTAGTAAGAGAGACCGAGCGGATCGGCGACTCGCACTCCGAGCTCCGCGGCGACCAGGGCGACCAGCGTCGCGACGAGTGACAACGCAAGGTGGCGCCGGCGCCGGCGGAGCGCGCCGTGGAACGGCGGGAACTGCACCGCGGTGAGCGCCGCCGCCACGGCGATCGAGAAAAGCACGAAGCCGAAATAGGTCGGCGACCAACGCCCGAAGACGCGCGGGCGCGCCGACTGGTTGCCGACGATCAAGGTCACCGCGATCCAGGCGAGCAGCGCGGGCACGGCCAGTACGATCCGGAAGAGCATTCAGTCAACCTCGGAGCGAGAGCCAAGAACCTCAGAAGCTAACGCGGCACGCGCTCGACCGCCGGCCGCAGAGCCGCAGCCACCACCGGTCGCCGTGGCTGCCTCCTCTTTACGCCAGGCCCGGCGGCGGACATCCTGTCGCGCCGTCGCGGGAGGGTGGTGCATGCGCAGTGGGTGTCGCGGGGCGGGCGTCGTGACGCTCGCACTCCTGTCGGGATGGCTGTGGTCGGGATGCGCGTCGACTTCGGTCGTTCCGGGACCGACACCACCACGCGAGCCGGGGAGCTACCTCGCCCGCACGCTGGCCGAACGCGCGTCGCCCGCCCCGACACGCGAGCCGAAGCGCGTCGCCGCGCGACCGACGGCGCCGTTCCACTCGCCCTACGGCCACGCGATCGCACAACCACCCACCGTGAGCGCGCAGCGGTCGATCGGCGGCCGCGATCTGCGCTACTGGGTGATCGGCGACGGCCCCGAGACGGTGCTGCTGCTCGGCGGCATCCACGGCGACGAGCAATCGGCGACGGAAGCGGCCTACGACTTCCTCGCCTGGGTCGTCGGCCACCCCGACCTGCTCACCGGCCGCCGGCTCGTGATCGCGCCCGAGGTGAACCCGGACGGGCGCGTCGCGAACTCGCGGCGCAACCAGCACGACGTCGACTTGAACCGCAACTTTCCGGCGAGCAACTGGCGTTGGGACAACGGCCGCCACGGCCCCGGTGCCCATCCCGGATCCGAGCCGGAGACGCGCTTCGTGCTCGCGCTCCTTGCGGAGTTCCGACCCGATCGCGTGATTGCCACCCATGCCGCGGCCGCCTGCGTGAACTGGGATGGCCCGGCCGAGCAGCTCGCTTATCGGATGAGCCGCGAGTGCGGGCTCCCGTCGAAGTCGAGCATCGGCTACCCGACCCCGGGCTCGCTTGGCAGCTACCTCGGCATCGATCGCGACGTGCCGACGATCACGCTCGAGCTCGAGACCAAGGGAGCGGTCGGCAGCCCGGTCGATGGCGTGCGGCGTGCGTTGCTCGCCGCGGTCCACTATCCGCAAGCTGCGCCGCGGCTCACCGACGCGCGCGATGAGCGCGTTGAGCGATAGACTGCCGCGTCCGCTACTTGGCGCGCGGCGGCACGCTGAACGTGTTCAGGATCTCGCCGCCGATGTTGACGAAGTCGACCGTCATCTGCTCGGGCGCGACGGCGACGCGCGCGTAGCCGCTGTCGGGCCAGTACTTCTCGTAGCCCGTCTCGTTCGGTTCGAAACGCCACGGAGCGCTGGTGGTGCCGGGCAACGTGTAGTGCAGCCCGTCGACCACGAGATCGGTGAAGACGTGGTCGTGGCCGTAGAAGAAGAGCTGCACTCCGCACCGCACGCAGAGCTCGTGGACCCACGCCTGTTCGCCGACGTGCGCCGCGCGGCCACCACCGCGGCCATACGCCGAGTCGAACGGGTTGCCGCCGTTGCCCCCCACTGTGTGGTGGATGAAGAGCGCCTTGTAGGGGTGATCGGAGCGCTGCAAGGTCGCTTCGAGGTACTTCTTCTGCTCGGCTCCGAGCGTGAAGTCGTCGGGGCGCCCTTCGCTGTCACCCTCCGAGCCGAGATGGTGCGACGTGAGCGTGTAGCCGCGCACGTTCAGCACGACGCCGAGCAGGTCACCCCACTCGAAGGCGAAGTAGTCCTGGTCGGGGCTGCCACCGAGCGGCGAGGTGTCAGGTCGCGGGTTCACGGCGTGGAGCTCGCGCGCCTTGCGGGCGAAGGCGCGCTGCGCTTCCGGATGGCAACCCGACTCGCCCTCCCAGTTGCCGAGCACCTGGTAGAGCGCTCCCGACTCGTGGAGTCGCGCGAGCATCTGGCGCGCCTCCAGGTGCGCCGCGTCGGCGAGCGCCTGCGACGTGAACGACCAGTTGAAGCCGCGTCCGTGCAGATCGAAGACGTCGCCGAGGCTCACCGCGAAATCGGGCTGGTCGCGGTTGATGCGATCGAAGACGAGCGAGCATTCGACGGCGACCCGCTCGCGGGTGGTGCGGTACCAGAAGAGGCTGTCGAGCATGCCGTCGAGGAAGCCCGAATCGAGGGCGATCTCGACCGGCAGCTCGGGCTCGAGTGCCGCAGGAAAGACGTGCGAGTCGGAGAAGACCGCGAAGCGGAACGGCACGCCGCGCGGCCGCGCCGTGGTGAAGCGACCCGCGTGCCGCGTGTGCGCAAGCGCGACGCCGCGACGCTCGCCGGCGGTCGCCTCCTCGGCGTCGATTTGCCATCGGTAGCTGGTGCCCGGCGCCAGCCCGGCGAGCCGCAGCTCGGCGGTCACCTGCGGCGGCAGCTCGACGGCGCGCGCGGCGGGCGTGTCGGGAGTTCCGGGCGTTGCAGCGCCAGCCGCGGCGGGCGGCGCGAGCCTCCCGTTGGCCACCCAACAGGCGACCGGCTGCTCCTGCAACCGCGCCGGCTCGAGATCGACCGGACAGGCGGCGCCGCCCGGTTCGGGAACCACAGTCAAACGAAGCCGCACCGCGTGGTCCGCGGTGAGGACGTTGAGCTCGATCGAGCTGGCCGTCGCGCGACCGACCAATGGCGGCGCCCGGAAGAGCTCGGCTGCGCGGGCGATCGTCTCGTCGCCACGGCGCGTTGCGAGGGCGGCCACCACCACCATCACGATCCCGGCATCGCGCAGGCGGTGGATCAACCGAAGCCGCTCCCAAAGGCCGTTCGAGCCCGCTGCGTCACGCTCTCGCGTCGTGAAGTGCCCCGAGCGCGCCGCTGGCTCTTGGGCCGAGGGATCGTAACGGTCGACGAATCGACCAACAATCGAGGCGCGTGCCGGCGGCTCGTGAAAAACCCGAGTGCGACGCGCAGCAGACGAGCGATGGAGGAAGCGGCGTGAACCACCACCGGCGACGTTGGACGCGAGGCGGTCAGCCGCTGCACGGTCATCCTCCGCAAGGTCGTGCGCGTGGCTGCAGCGGTGCAGCGTGGCTGGTGGCACTGCCGTGGATGACCGCCGGCTGTCTTGCTGACACCTCCCACTTCGAGCTCGACGTCGGCGCCTTCCAGCCGCAGCTCGACGGGAAGCTCGGGCTCAGCAGCTCCACGACCACCGACGTCGAGACGATCGACCTCGCGAGCCAGCTCGCGATCGACGATGCCGACCGCGCACCCTATCCACGCGCCGCACTCGACCTGGGCGCGTTCGAGTTCGCCGCCTACGGCTTCAAGACGCAATCGACCGGTCGTGGCGTCGTCGCCGGCGACTTCGGCGACATCACCGCTGGATCGGCCGTCGACAGCGATCTCGACTTCAAGATTGGACAGGTCCGCGCACTCTGGGATTGCGTCGATGGCAAGGCACTGCAACTGGGCTTCGGGCTCGCCGCCGAGTGGGTCGACGTCGATTTCGAGGTCACGGAGCAGGTCTTCGACCTGAAGGAGAGCATCGTCATCCGCCAGGCGATTCCGCTGATCGCGGCGCACGCGTCACTCGACCTCGGCGGAGCGATGCCGGGCGGACTCGACCTGGTCCCGATCAGCGTCGAGCTCTCCGCCGCCGGCCTGACGGCGCGCTTCCGGGACCTCGATGGCACGCTCCTCGACCTCGAAGGACTGGTGCGCTGGCGCCTCGGCCACTTCGGGCTGTTTGCCGGCTGGCGCCACCTGCTCTTCCAGCTCGCGGGAAGCGCCTCTGATCAGTCATTCGACGGCAACCTGACGATCAGTGGCGCCGTCGCGGGGCTCACCCTCCGCTTCTAGGCGCGTCACTGCCGCCGCCGGCAGACGGCCGCCTCCGCCGACGCCGCCGATGGTCGCCACCGCCGCCTTCGGATGGGACGCTCGGTGATTGGCCGCTGGATGAATGGCCGCTGGATGAATGGCCGCTCGATGAGTGACTGCTGGACGAGTGACTCCGCGGCGCGTGGCTGCTGCTGGGTCGGGCGTGATCACGGCTGCCATGGGAGGGCCGTCCGCTCGACGACCGGCCATGCGAGCCATGCGAGTCGTGCGAGCGGTGCGGGCGCTCGTCGCCTTCGCCGTGGGAGGCGCGCTCCTTCAGGAGCTCGTGCTCGCGCGCCGACTCCTCGCGCGCGAACGCGAGCAGGTCGTCCCGCTTCACGTAGACCGACGGGAGGCGCTGCTTGATCACCGCCTCGATCGACCGCAACGACGAGAGATCGTCGATGGTGCCGAACGTCGAGGCGATCCCTTCGCGCTGCACGCGCGCAGTGCGACCGATGCGGTGGAGGTAGTCCTCGGCGGTCGGCGGCACGTCGAAGTTGACCACCCGCGCGATGCCGTCGATGTCGAGCCCGCGTGACGCGAGATCGGTCGCGACCAGCACCTGGACTTCGCCCTCGCGAAAGCGGCGCATCGAGGAGTTGCGCTCGTCCTGCGAGCGGTCGGCGTGCAGCACACCGATCGTGTGGCCGCCCCGCCGTAGCTCGCGCTCGAGCTCGTCGGCACCGCGCTTGGTGCGCGTGAAGACGAGCACTTGCCCCTCCTCCTTGTGGAGCAGCCACTTGAGGAGCATGGTCTTCTCGCGATGCGTGCAGGTGTAGAGCTCCTGCTTGCAGCTCGCGACCACCGTCATCCGCGCGCCGACCGAAACCTCGGCCGGATCGCGCATGTACATGCGGGCGATCGCCTGGATGCCCATCGGCATGGTGGCGGTGAAGACGTAGGTCTGCCGGTCGACCGGAAGGCGGCGGATGATCGCCTCGATCTGCTCGGCGAACCCCATGTCGAGCAGGCGATCGGCTTCGTCGAGTACCAGCACCTCGATCCGGCGCGGGTCGATGTTGCCGCGGTCGATCTGGTCGAGCACCCGCCCCGGCGTGCCCACCACCATCGCCGGCTCACTCCGCAGCGCCCGGTTCTGCTCGGTGAAGCCTTCGCCACCGATAACGGAGGCGGCGCGGAAGCCCTTGGTCTTCCCCATCAGTTGCACGCACTGGTAGGTCTGCAACGTGAGCTCACGCGTGGGCGACAGCACGAGCGCGCGCAGGACGCCGTCGGCGGGCAGCCGCTGGATGATCGGCAGACAGAACGCGGCCGTCTTGCCGGTGCCGGTCTGCGCGATGCCGATGACGTCGCGACCGGTGAGCGCGACCGGGATCGCCGCCGCCTGGATCGGCGTCGGTGTCACGAAGTTCAGCGCCTGGAGATCGGCGAGAAGGGGCGCCGAGAGGCCGAGCGCCGCGAAGGTGGTCGGCTCGGGGGTGGCGTTGGGCGCGGCAGAGGTCGCTGCTGCACTTGGACTGGCCGATGCCCCGGGGGTGGCCGCTGCCGTCGGTACTTCCGACACAACGGTTGCCGCGGGAGCGGCCGACTCGACCGGGCTGGAATCAGGAATGCTGTTCAATCGTTCGAAACCTCGAAAAAGAAGCCGTGCCATTGGCCGGAACACCTGTCCCGGTCGGCGTCGGCGGTGGAGCGACAAGACGCGTTGGTGCGTGGGCTCGTGGAAACGCCGCACGCCAGCGAAGCGTGCGCGGGATCAACGAGCATCGCCGCAGGGGAGGACGCGGCCCAATCGAACGCAACCAAGATGTGGCAAAGGGTACGCAGACGGCGCGCCGATTCAATGGCCGCCCAACCAGTGCACCTTCACCACTCGTTTCACCGGCGGCTCGCCGAACTCGACCGGGATGGTCGTCTCGAACGGCAGCGAGCGATCGGCGGCGGTGACGGTGAAGGTCAGCTTGGTCCGCAGGATCCAGTCCTTCTCGCGGTGCTCCACCGGCTCATTGGCGTAGTCGGCCAGCACGATCTTGGTGGCGTCGAGGGTGGCGGTGTCGAAGTTGACGAGGATCGAGTCGGGGAGCTTGCTGTCCGGCTTGAAGGCCTGCCCGACCACCAGCTCGAAGTCAGCGCTCGGCGTGGGGCGAAGAGTCAGCTCCCGCGGCGCGACGAACGGCAGACGGCGAATCGCGATGCGGGCGACGTGCTCGGCGAGCTGCTCGCGCTTGCCGTTCTCGGCGAGGAGGGCGCCATCGATGTCCTCCTGCTCGAGCCCGAAGATCGTGAGCTGGATCTCCGCCCGGCCCGCGACCGCCTCGCTGATGAACTCACCGCTGAGGCACTCGCAGGTCGAGAGGATCCGCACGTCGTCCCAGTCGACCGCACCATCCGCGACCAGCCCGACCTTCGAAACCAGCGTCTCACCGACCGCAACGTCGAGGTGATCGCTTTTCGCCGGGTCGAAGTGGAGCTGGCGCGATTGGGGTGTCGCGGGCGCCTCCGGTGCCCGGGGCGTCTCCTGCGACGGGTCGGCATGACCGCACGCGAGGAAGGCGAGCAGGCCGCCGGCCCCCACCACCACCACCAACCCGCAAGCCACTGCGCGAAACAGCCGATGAGTCATGCGAGAGAGGTTATCGGCCGGACTGGATCGGGAGGAGAGAGGCGATGGCTCGCATCAGCTTGCGCGGCGGCTTCGCCGCGGCGGCACTCGGCTTCACCGGAATGACGTTGCTCGCGTTCGGCGGACAGGAGCCACCATCACCGGTCGCGCCGCTGTCGATCGAGCTGCGCGTCGCCGCGCTCGAGAAGCTCGCGACGACGCAAGCGGCCGAGATCGAACGGCTCCAGCACGCCATTGCGGGGATCGCCGCCGGGACGCTGAAGCTCGCCTCGGCCGGCGAGCGCGCGCGCGTCGCCGGCTTCGAGAGTGCCGGCCCGAACCCGAGCGCTCGCACGGCACTGCTGGAAGGGATCGCCGAGCTGGCCGCCAGCGTGACCGAGGCGACGACGCCCAAGACCGACGCGCCCGCGAAGTCACCCAAACCGATCAAGAAGGGACAGTGACGGTCACGGACGCCGGCCAAGCGCGAACCGGGGGAGCAACACCGGAGTGACCTCCGCCGTGCCCTCGACGATGGCGACCATCTGATCCATCGCCGGCTCGATGAAGCGCTGGCGGCGGCCGGAGCCGGGCCAGGTCACGTCGAGCCAGAGCACCTTGAGCGCGTCACCGAGCCCGATCTCCTGCTGCAGCGATGCCGAGCCGAAGCTCGCACCCGTCGTCACCGTGCGGTGGATGGAGCGCTCCCCCTTCGGCGTCTCGACACGCACCGCGATTCGCGCCCCGATCGCGCTACGGTTGGCCTTCACTCCGCGCAGCCGCAACGTCATCCAGTGGTTCGTGTTGCCCGGATTCTCGTAGACGGGAGTCGTGTAGACATCCCCCGACAGGCCGCCTCCCATACGCGCCACGATGTCCTGGTCGCCATCGTTGTCGAGATCGACGAACGAGATCGCGTGGCCCTTCTGGAGGTGGCCGAAGCCGCCGGCGGTGGTGACGTCCTCGAACTTCTTGCCATCGACGCCACGGAACATGCGGTTCGGGAGCAGGGCCCGGAAGTCGGGGGACCCGGTGCCGAGATAGAAGTCGAGCCAGCCGTCATTGTCGAGATCGCCATAGCAACAGCCCATGACGAAGAGCACATTGTCGACACCGGCCTTCGTTGCAACGTCCTTGAACTTGACCCCCTTCTCGTTGTGGTAGCAGCACGGCGACTCCGAGATCATCGACTTGTGGGTGTACATCTTCCAGATGTCGTCCGTCCGGTTGCCGCCGAAGTTCGAGTTGACGCTGACGTAGAGGTCTTCGAACCCGTCGTTGTCGTAGTCGAAGAACCAGCACGGGAAGCTCATGCGCGGTGCGAGAACGCCCATCTCGGCGCTGACGTCGCGGAAGCGGAAACCCGGTGCTTCGGCACAGCGCTCGTTGTGGAGCAGGTGGTTGTCGGCGCCACGGCACGAGTAGAAGAGGTCGACGCGGCCGTCATTGTCGTAGTCGCCGGCGGCGACGCCCTTCACGAAGGCGTCGATGTCCGCCTTCACGGTGCTGGCGACGTCCCGGAACGTACCGTCGCCGTTGCTGAGGAAGAGCTCGCAGTGATGGTGGACGTCATCGGACTCGTCGGGTGTCGACTCGTTGCCGATGATCAGGTCGAGCCAGCCGTCGTTGTTGACGTCGGCGAAGGTCCCGGTCTGTGTCGGGTGGAGGCTCAGCACGCCCGCCGCCTCCGTGACATCGTCGAAGTTGCCGTCGCCGCGATTGCGCAGCAGCGAGTTCGGGATGAAGCCGTCCTTGCCGAACCAACCGCCGCGCAGCACGAAGACGTCGGCATCACCGTCGTTGTCGTAGTCGGCGTGGATCATGTTGAGGCCGCCGGTGATCCCATCCAACCCGGCATCGTGGGCGCGCTCCTCGAAGGTGCCGTCGCCGCGATTGCGCCAGAGCGAGTTCTGCACGCTGTCGCGCAGC
>CAYRQC010000552.1:0-4710 GCA_964426265.1 uncultured Phycisphaerales bacterium
GACCGAGCGGCGCTCCGGCGCCGGGAGCTCGATCACGCGGGTGGAGCCCGACTCGAGCTCGACGGCGGTCCAGAGCTGCGGGTGGTTGCTGCGTTCGGTCAGTGGAGCCTGCGCAAGCCAGTCCCCGTGAGGATCGAGCATCGCGCGCGCGTACGTGGTTCCCGCCGGAAGATCGACGAACCGAGCCCTTCCGTCAGCAGCGACCTCTTCAGCCCACGCGTAGCGACCGTCGTCCGCTAGCACCCACACCGTCGTGTGGGGCACGACCGATCCGTCATTGGCGCGCGCCGTGACGACGAGCTTGGCGGCGGGCTGCAATGCAATCTCGATTCCGGTGCACGGCGCGTCGACGTGGAGCCACTGGCGGCCGAATCCAGGGGCGGCGACGTCGAGGCGATAGTGCGCCGGCGGCAGGCTCTGGGCTTCGAATCGTCCGGTTGCGTCCGTCGTCACCGTCATGACCGGAGGCTCGCGGTGATTGGCGCTGCTGGTCGTGTGAGGATCGGAAAAGCGCACGTCGACACGCGCGCTCTCGACGCCGATCACGCGCCCCGAGATCGCCGGCTCATCGTGTCCCGGTTCGAGCGCGACTTGTGTCTGTGGCGGCTCGCCGACCCGCGGCACCTCGACATCGAGATCCGTACTTCGAAAACCGTCGGCGAGCACGTGCAACCGGATCTTCCAGGCGCCGATGGCCGCACCGTCGAACCAGGCACGCGCCGTGTCACCCCAGAGATAGAGACGGCCAGGGGCGAATCCCTTGTAATCGAGGCGATCGTCATCCTGCGGCGGCGTGAGCTCCCGCCGGAACTCGTCGGAGCCCGAGACGGCTGCGAGTGCACTCGCGTTCGCGATCGGCTGGCGCGTCGTCGAATCGACGACATCGACGAACACATGGTCGCGATGGAGTGTGAAGTCCGGGTCGCTCTCGACCTCCCAGCGCGCGAACTGGACAAACGTGTAGCCGTAGACGAAGGCGGAGGCGCGGAACGGTCGATCCGGGATGCTCGAAAATCGGTAGGAGCCGTCCGCGTCGCTCTCGGCCAGCATGTTCGGCCAGCCATCACCGACGGTGTACTGCGGCGATCCTGGCAGCGTCCGTGCCACGCGAGGTTGAGTCGGTATCCACTCGCCGACCGCCATGCGCGCTCCCGCGAGCGGCCGCCCTTCCGAGTCGCGGACGTGGCCCGCCAGCGACACTCCGGCATGAAGCATCACGTGCAATCCCTGGTTGCGATGGTGATCCATGCAAAGCTCCGTCCACTCCTCGAGCCCGTAGCCAGCCTTCAGGAAGCAGAGCGACACCACTCCGCGAACCGGCTCATCGACCTCGAACGTGCCGTCGTTGCCACTGATCGCGAGCGGCGCCACCGTCGCGAGCTCGAGTCCGCCGCGAGTTGCGTACGGCCTCGGCTGGCCGGACTCCTCGAGCTCGATGCATCCCGCAATCACGGCGACACTCGGAATCGGTGTCCAACTCTCGTCAACCACGATTCCAGATGCGAACGGCGCCCGCGCGTTGGCGATCCGCTCGACCGTCGCGTCTTGCAGCTCCAGCGTGCCAGTGGGTGTGCCGGCATCAGCGGACGTGTCAGTCGACGCAACTGCCGGCGCGGGACCGCTGGCCAGTTCGCTCGACTCCAAACCGCGCGCCACGAGACTGATGCGTAGCGCCGTGGCTCCCACCAGCACGATCACCCCCGCCGCCAGCGCGAGCTTCACCTTGGTCGCCACCACCGTTCCACTTCCTTCTGTGGCGAAAGCGATCGCGACCGCCCTCCACCCATCGCGGCGCTGGCGATGCTGCGCGTCGAGCGCCGTGCGCAGCCTCGTGAGCCCGCGCTTCATCCGCGTGCGTACGGTCTCAATCGGGGTATGCATCCGCTCGGCGATCACGCGCGGCGCGAGGTCGTCGAAGTAGCGGAAGAAAAGGACCGTCCGATACGGCTCTTCGAGGTTCGCGAACGCGGTGGCGATCTGTTGCTCCAACTCGATCCGCGCGGCGACGTCGATGGTCGCGCTGGTCGCCTCACGCGTGGACGCCTCGTTCTCGCGGCGGCGCCGACGTGTCTCGTCGCGGCGACTTCGCGCTGAGAGTCGACCCACCACGCGCCGCAACCAGACGCGCAGCCCGGGTCCGGTCGTCGGTCGCTGTTCGAGCGCCGCCGCGAATGTCCGTGCGACGAGCTCGTCGGCTTCGTCCTCGTCCCTTGCCAGCTCACGCGCCAGCGCCTTCACGAAGCGGCCATGCTTCAGCAGCGCCTCGGGCTCGAAGCCGGCATCGGCCGGAGGCTCGTTGGAAGAGGGGGGTGTGCTTGTCATGCACCGACCAAGAATGCCCACGGGCAGGGCTCCCGGTTCAGATCGGGCGCGGGTATCGCGTTGGCAGCTCGGCCGGTAGCGTCACGCGCGGTCGCGGATCAAGCACGGTGTGAGATGCACGAGGTGTCGTGACGGACAGCGTGAAAGAGCGAGAATCCTCGGTGCTTCGGGATCTGACTGCGCTCCTCCAGCTCGCACATTCCGGGGAGCTCGCCGCGGCGCTGGCCTACCGCGGACACTGGCGGTCCGTCACCGATGCGGGAGAGCGCGGCCGAATCCGGCAGATCGAAGAAGAGGAGTGGCACCACCGACGTCAGTTGCGGCAGATGATTCGGGAGCTCGACGTCGTTCCGGACCGCATGCGCGAGGCGCGTGCGTGGATCATCGGCAAGACCCTCGGTCTGCTCTGCCATGTCGCTGGATGGCTCCTCCCGATGTACGGCGCCGGCAGGCTCGAGAGTCGCAACGTGCGGGAGTACGAAGTCGCCGCACGCCTCGCGTGGGCGTCCGGGCAGCGCGGTTGGGTCGAGTGCCTGCTGCTGATGGCCAAGATCGAATGGGAACATGAACGGTACTTCCGTGAACGGGTGCTCACCCATCGACTTGGAGCTCGACTCCGCCTCTGGACGGTGCCGCCGCCCAAGGAGGAGATTCGCCGCTCGTTCCAGGCGGACACCGGCAGTCGAGATACTGCAGCGCCCGACACACTGGTGGATCTGCCGATCTTGCAAACAACATCGACGAACGTCGCGCGGTGACGAGGCAGATCGAAGGAGATGCGATGGCCGCGATGAACGTAGCCTTCTTGCGCGGGGTCAACGTGGGTCGCGGCAAGCGAGTGGCCATGGCGGATCTACGCACGCTCGTCGAAAGCCTCGGGTATTGCGACGTGCGCACGCTGCTCAATAGTGGCAACATCGTCTTTTCGGTCCCGAAGGGGGCGCAGGGCGATCCGGCCGCCAGGATCGAGAAGGCAATCACGGCGAAGCTCGGCATCTCCTCGCGGGTGACGGTGATGACGGCGGACGAGGTCGCGGTGGCCGTCGACGACAACCCTCTCGGTGAGGTGGCCGACCATCCATCGCGCTTGCTCGTGATGGTCTTCCGCGATTCGGAGGCTCGATCGCAGTTGAAGCAACTCTCGAGGCAGTCATGGGCGCCGGAGGCACTGGCTCTTGGCAAGCGCGTGGCTTACCTCTGGTGTCCGCATGGGATCATCGACAGCCGTCTCATGCTTGCGGTCAGCCGCCTCCTCGGTGACCGCGGCACGGCCCGAAACATGGCGACGATGACGAAGTTGCATCTGCTCACGCGCGGGAAGTGAAGCTCACATCACCTCTTCGGGCGCAGGCGGATCGTGGAACGCACTACACGGCCGTCGTGATCGGCCGCGACCGTCGTCGTCTCGTAGAGGTCGGTCTGCCGTGGCTGCGGCGCGGGCGGGCTGAAGACGACGAGCGTGTAATTCGAGAGTTCCGCGACACGCAGGCGAGCATGGCCTTGGCGATCGGTGGAGGCGCTGCCAACATCGAGCTCCGCACCGTCGAGCTCGCCTGAGACGACCAGTGTCGCGCCCTGGATCGGAGTGTCGCTGTCGGCGTCGAGGATCGTCACGTCGACGGCAATGGGTAGACGCTGCGCAGCCGCCGCGTCACTTGGCTGGCCATGGATCGATTCGCCTTTGCTCGAGTCGCTGCTCACTGCCTCGCCGATCGAATCATTGGTGCTGAGGGGCGCCAACGCGAAGAGCACGTCACAGATCTCGCCACCGGCAAGCTCGATCCGTCGCGAGGAGCTCCCGTGCGAGGAGACCTCCCTCGCCACACCGTTGCTGACGACGCCACCGTGCGGGCCGACCGCGTTGATGCCGAGAGAACCTTGCGGCACGTTGGTGAACTCGAACCGGCCGTCCGCATCGGTGCGCAACGAGCCGCGCGCCTCCTCTTCGTACGGTTTGCCGCGTTCGTACCAGACGACCTCGCACTTCGCGATCGGCGTCCCCGCGCCGAGCTCGACTACGCGCCCGCGGATCGTTCCCGTCGGACGCGTCAATGGCAGCACGATCTCGAACTCGGCGCGCTCCTGGCTCTCGACCGTGATGGTCCGTCGCTGTTGCACCGAGCGACCGGTGACCACGATCGGATAGCTGCCCGGATAGAGCTCGCGAGCCGCGGTTCCGACCGCGTCCGTCACCAGCGGCGACCGGCGCAGCTCCTCGCGGTCGCGACCTTGGTAGCAGGCGATGCCACCGACCCATTCGAACGCGATCGTCGCGGGGCCGACGGGCGCACCACGCTCGTCGCGGATGTGGAAGGTGACGTGGCTCCGCTCCGGCGCCGGGATCTCGATCACGGCTTCCTCGCCTGCAGCGAGCGTGATGGCGCCGTC
>CAYRQC010000553.1:0-3525 GCA_964426265.1 uncultured Phycisphaerales bacterium
GGGCCATCGTGGCGAGCCGTTGCCCCGCCGCGATCCCCGGTCCGCGCATCAGCAGCGGCACCTCGATCAGCTCGTTCCAGAGCGAACGGCCGTGAAAGAGGCCGCCATGCTCCTGCATCTGCTCACCGTGGTCGGATACGAGGACGACGAGTGTCCGATCGGCGAGCTCGAGTCGCTGCAGTGCTTCCAGCAGCGGTCCGACCAGATGCAGATCGACCTCATCGACGACCGACCGGTAGGCGAGCCGCAGCTGGTCGCTGACCTGCGGATCCGACTCGACGTTGCGCATCCATTCGGAGAGTGGAACCGTGTTCGCCGGCGGTCGCGGGGCGGGAGGGAGGCCGTGCTCGCGGGCGAACTCGGCGCTGGTCACGTAGTTGTGCACGAAATAGGTGTGGAGGAAGAGGAACCACGGCTGATCGGAGCGCCGCGTCATCCAATCGAGCACCGGATCGAGCGCGGCGAAGCGAGCGCCGCCGGCGTCCAGCGGGGGCCGCTCGTCCTGCAGCATGCGGACGACTCCGGATGGGTCGTGAACGCTGTAGCTGCCGAAGCCGCGCGCGAAGCCGTACACGGGACTCAAGAGCCCGCCGGCCGTGAACGCCGCCGTCAACCAACCGGCGCCCGCGAACCGCTCGGCGAGCAGGGCACCGCGCCGCGGATCGATCTGCTGGGTGGGGTCCGTCACGCCGTGCACGATCGGGTGCTGCCCGCTGAAGAGCGAGACGTGCGCCGGCAGGGTGTAGGAAACCGGCGACGTGGAGCGCTCGAAGCAGATCCCGTCGGTGGCGAGCGAGTCGATCGCCGGCGTGGTGGCAAGTGTGTTGCCATAACAGCCGAGCGCGTCGCGCCGCAGCGTGTCGATCGAGATCAGCAGCACGTTCGGAGCGCGGCGCGCGGCATCTCCGGCGAGCAGCCACGGATCACCGATCGCCGCGACCGCGTCGCGCCCGCCGACGGCTGCGACCTCGAGTGTCACGCGCCGGCCGGCCCAACGGTCGAGCCCGATCGTGACCGGCGACCAGCCGCGCGCGGTGGCGGTGAGCTCGCGCTCGGCGAGCCGCTCGCCGTCGATCGTCCAGCGGAGCTGCATCGACGCGGCGGTCGCGAGCGGGTGCATCGCGTCGGTGAGCTCGAGCCGCGGTGCCCGCTCCCCGACATCGACCTCGAAGCGGAGCGCGGCGCCGCCCGGAACGAGCAGCGCTCGCTGCTGCGTCCCATCGCAGGTCACCGAGTCGATCCACGGCCGGTCGGATGGATCACGACGTGCCCGCGCGATCTCCTCGCAGACCGTGGCGGACCGGACCCGGATGCGATCGAGCAGGAGGTCGCCCTCTTCGTGGATCGAGAGCCGCAGCGCGTGCCGCTCGCGGTTGCGCGGCAGGAAGAGCTCCAACCAGTGCCAGCCATCGCCGGCGTCGGCGGGCGACGTGACCTTGACCTCCGGCCGACCGGTCGCACCGGCCTGCGATTTGTCGATGCGTGTGCGGCGAGCGTCGAGGAGCTGGCGGCGCGGGTCGTCGCCGCTCGGCAGCTCGGCGAGCGAGAGCGCGGTGAGCGTCGGACGCGGTGCAGCGTGATCCGGTGCGCGCAGCCGAACCGCGACGACCATGCCGCGATCGCCGGTGCAACGGACGATCCGATGGAGGCCGTCCGCGGCAGGCGGCAGATAGAGCACGGTTCGCGACTCGCGCGGATCTTGCTCGCGCGAGCGCGACGCGTCCCGATCCCGGAGCTCGCCGCCTTCGATCCAGCCGCTGCCGCCATCCACGGCTGCGGTGAAGTCGTCCTCGAAGAGGAGCCCTTCGGTTGCCGCAGCACCGGGCGCACCGTCGACGTCCGCGCCGCTCGGGCTCACGAGCTTGCCAGCGAGCGCGGCCAGCGTGACGGGATCGATCCGTGCTTCGACGACCGCGTCGAGCAGGCTGCGTGAACTCCCGGCGGTTCTTCCTACGGCTTCCGCCGCCGATCGCGCTGGCGTCGCATCGCCGCCGGCTCGGCACCAGAAGACTGCAGCCACGACGACAACGGCAACGAGGAGACCGACGGCAACGCCGATGGCCGGCAGCCCTGCCGCTCGCCCTCGCTTCGACGCCTGGCCCAAGTCGCGCCCTCGCCTCGTGAATCGAGGCAGATTAGGCGCGACCTCCCGTTTCTCACTTCATCGACACTGGCACCGCCTCCGGCCACGCGGGCGCTTGCTGCAGCGATGGTGGCGCCGATGGTGGTTCGGTCGGTGATGCGGACGACGATGCGGTGGTCGGGAAGAGCCGCACGCGCTGCTTCACGACGTCGAGCGCCGCCACGCGGTAGGCCTCGGCGAGCGTCGGGAAGTTGAAGATGTTCTCGACGAAGGTGTCGACCTCGCAGCCGGCGATCAACCCCATCTGGCCGACGTGGATCAGCTCGCAGGCGCCCTCGCCGACGATCTGCACGCCGAGGACCCGTTTGCCGCCCGGGTCGGCGACCAGCTTCAAGAGCCCGTCCTCGATCGCGCTGATCTGGCCGCGGGCGAGCTCGTGGAAGTTGGCACGGCCGACGATGCAGCCGCCGTACTTCTTGATCGCCTCGAGCTCGGTGAGGCCGATCTGGGACATCTCGGGAATCGTGTAGATGCCCGACGGAATCTGGTCGGAGCCGTGGCCGAGCGCGATCCCGAGCGCATCGCACATCGCCCGGCGCCCCTGCTCCATCGAGGACGAGGCGAGCGACGGCGGGCCGATGACGTCGCCGATCGCATAGATGTGTGACACGACGGTCCGGCAGTGGGCATCGACGGCGAGCAGCCCGCGCTCGTTGACGGCGAGGCCTGCCTGTTCGAGACCGAGGTCATCGACGTTGGCGACGCGCCCGAGGCAGCAGAGGAGCCGCTCCGCCTCGACCACCACGCCGTCGTCGAGCGTCGTCAGCACGCGATCGATCCCGTTCCACTCCACTTTGATGGCGCTGCGACCGCCGAGGAAGCGCCCCCCCGCGCGCTGGAACGCCGTCACGAAGCGATCGGCGATCTCCGCATCGAGGAAGCCGAGCGGCCGCGGTCCCTGGTCGACCATCGTCACCTTGACGCCGAGCGCCGCGAAGATCGAGGCGTACTCGCTCGCGATCGCGCCGGCACCGAGCACGGTGAGCGACTTGGGCAACCACGCCATCGAGAGGATCGAGTCGCTGTCGAGGATCTTGTCGTGGTCGACCGGGATGTCGGTCGGCGTCCGCGGTCGCGAGCCGGTGGCGATCACGATGACGTCACCGCGTGCGCGCTTCTGCGCACCGCTCACCGTCTCGATCTCGATCTGGTGGGGATCGACGAAGCGGGCGCGTCCATGGAGCCGCACGACGTTGTTGCGCCGGAGCTGCTCGCCCATGAAGCGCTCGTGCGCGCGGACCACCTCCTCCATCCGCAGCATCAAGCTCGCGACCTCGAGGTCGTCGTTCACCTTGAGCGAGAAGACGTCGCCGGTCTTCTTGCGGAACGCGCTCAGCGCCAGTGCCGTCTCGCGCAGCGTCTTGCTCGGGATGGTGCCGCGA
>CAYRQC010000554.1:0-4529 GCA_964426265.1 uncultured Phycisphaerales bacterium
GTCGACCAGCGTGCGCTCGACTACCTGCAGTTCCTCGCACAATGGAAGGCGGCCTTGCAGAAGAACGGCGGCGGGCCGCACGCACAAGCGGCGCTCGCGGCGATGAAGTCGGCGTTCACGCATGAGCTCAGCACCGGTGAAGAGGTGCCACTCGCCGGATTCCTCGCCGCGCTCGGCAACGTCGCAGAACCGGGGTTGCGTTCGGAGCAGTTGAAGCAGCTCGCGGCGCTGCAGGGGCGCCTCGCGGCCGGTTCGGAGGAGCGGCTGGCGGTCGCAAACTCGTTCGCCGCTGCGCTCTGGGCCTGCGAGCAGCGCGACGCCGCGCTGCGGACGCTCACCGGTGAGCTCGCGGCGCGCCGAACCGTGAACGGCGGTCGCCTGCCCGACAGCGCGAACGGTGTGCTGAGCATCACGGCGACCTGGCTCACGCAAGTCGGCCGTTGGCTCGACGCCGAGAAGCTCTACACGAACGAGCTGCCAGTGGCGGTGAACGTGAGCCGTCGCTGGTGGGTCGAGAATCAGCTCCACCAACTCTGGAGCTCGGCCGTGCGCGCGAAGGGGCGCGTCGCGTTCGGCGAAGGCGCCGAGCTCTACGCGAAGGCGCGCGCCGCGATCACGGCGAAAGCTCTCGCGAGAACCAACGAGTCGCAGGCCGTGCAATGTGTCGGACAACTGATGCAACTCTTCAGTGCGGCGAAAGAAGTGACGCTGCCCGGAGTCGGCGACGACGCCGAGCGGCTCGCCTTCGAGGAGCTCCCTGACGTGCTGGCGCTGTACCAGTACCGCAATGGCCAGAGCATGGTCAGCACCGTCGCCGACACCCTGTCCAACGTTGCGGGCGCCACGACGGCGGTCGACTTCCTGGTCACTCGCGCCGAGAACGAGCCGCATTGGCTGGTCCGCATGAACCAGTCGTTCTGGGACAACCACAGTTGGTCGCTGGCGCGCCACCGCAAAGACGGCGGCCGGCTCGAGGCCAAGCTCGAGCGACGCCTGCTGAACCTGGTGTGCAAGGAGCTGCGCGCCGAGATGCGTCACGACCAGAGCAACGGCCGCGGCCGTGGCCTCTACGACCTGCGATGGGAGACCTGCTGGAACGAGAAAGTGGGCGCCTTCGCCGAGGCCGCCAAGGCGGAGCTGGCCGAGGGGCGCGACGACGAGGCGGTCACCCTGCGCGTCACCGACTACCTCTATCACGGGATCCATCGCTACGCCGACGCCATCGCGCTCCTCATCGAGCGGTTGCGTGGTGGCCGGCTCGGCCTCGACGGTCAGGAGACGCTCTGCACCTGGCTGATCGAGCAGGGCCGCTTCACCGATGCGCTGCCGATCCTCGCGGAGCTGATCCCCGCGCGGCCCGATCGGCTCGCGCTGCGCTTCCTGAAAATGCGCGCGCTCCACGGCGCGCGCCAGCTCGATCCACTGGTCGCGGCGTGTACCACTTCTGACGCACACTGGCGCGAGCTGAAGCTCTGGAACGAAGGCGTCATTGCGAGCTTCGCCGGCGTCACCTTCGACACCGAGCTGTGGGCGACGTGTGTCGCCTACTACGACGAGGCGATCGCGCTGCACGTGAAGACGGCCCCGAACCGCGGCGTCGGCGATGGCACGCTCGGGCCGTACTACACACAGCAGGCGAAGGCCTATGCCGCACTCGGTGACACGGCGAAAGCGGTCGACGCCGCGGCCGGTGCCGTGCTCGCGTGGGGCGCGCGCGCCGATCAGCGCGGCCATGCACTACGCGCACTCGAGGTAGTGCTCGCGCAGTCGCGCGATCTCGACGCCTATGTCGCTGCGCTCGACGCCGAGGTGGCGGCAAGCGGCCTCGAGAACCCGATCGTCCGCAAAGCGCTCGGCAAGGTCTATCGCCAGAGGAACGAGCTGGCGAAAGCGGCCGCGCAGCTCACCGCAGCGATCGAAGCAACCCCCAATGACATCGAGCTTTACCAGCTCGCCGTCGAGGTTGACGATCGGATGAAGCGCCCAGAGCTCGCCATCGCGCAGCTCTTCGCGTCGCTCGATGCGACCGGCCACGACCTGGCGTTGATGCGTGATCTCGGCCGGCGCCTGACGCGCCTGGAGCAAACTGCCCGCGCCGAGCGCGTCCACACCGAAATGATCGAGATGCTCCCGAACGAGAGCGAGAGCCACCAAGCCCTCGCCGAGATCCGCGAGGAGCAGGAGCTCCTCCCCGACGCCGCCGAGCAGTGGCGCCAGGTGATCCGGGTGCGAAGCAAGGAGCCGACCGGCTATCTCGGTTTGGCGA
Source organism: uncultured Phycisphaerales bacterium (assembly GCA_964426265.1). GTDB lineage: Bacteria > Planctomycetota > B15-G4 > B15-G4 > SIAN01 > SIAN01. The sequence continues at coordinate 2,267 of CAYRQC010000554.1, forward strand.
AGGCCCTGCTGAAGGGCGGCGACAAGAGCAGCGCCCGAGCACCCCTGGAAATGCTCATCGGCGGCGAGTGGGAATCGCGATTCGGCGACGTGAAGAAGGAGGCGCGGGAGCTGCTGCGGCAGGCGCGTTGACGAAGCTCCGGCGCATGGGCCGCGGGAGAACCACAGGTGCGTTGGGTCGCGGCCTTTGCGAGGCTGGAGAGAACGCATACCCTGCGGCGACCCAATCCGCATCGAGGCGCCCCCCAATGTCCGAACCGAACAAGGCGATCACCGAGATCCCATGGCTCGATCGCCCGGATGCAATGCAGCAGATTGCGGCGCGCCGGCAGGCTGGCCGGCTCACCGAGGTGCAAGCAGCGAAGCTCGCCGACTACGCGAGCCACGGCTACGTGAATCTCGGAGCCATCGTCGACGCGGCGCTCTGCAAGGCACTGCGTGACGAGGTGAACAGCTACGTCACCGCGAACAAGCACCGCCCGGGGCCCGACTGGTACGACGGTCTGCAGAACATGTACACGACCCATGCAGCTTGCCGGCAGGCGACGCTGTTGCCGAAGCTGCTCGAGTGGTGCGATCTGGTGCTCGGCACACGCGCCTTGCCGTTCCAGACCTTGAGCATTCCAGAAGGCACGCAGATCCCGCCGCACACGGACCAGATCCTCATGTCGACGCGACCTTCCGGCTACCTGGTGGTCGCGTGGCTCGCGTTGGAGGACATCCATCCCGACGCGGGACCACTCACGCTATGGAGAGGCAGCCATCGCCTTCCCTACGTCCGCCCGATCGACATCGGCATTGCACCAGGCACGCCGCGTCCCGATGCGACGAAAGTGCACAATGCCCGCTACTACCCGGCGATACAGCAGTTGCTCGACAACACGAAGCCGGAGCCACACGTCTATCTGCCGAAGCAGGGCGAAGTGCTCCTCTGGCACTCGAACGTCATCCACCGCGGCGCCCTGCGCACGAACCCCGCGATCAGCCGCCACAGCCTCGTCGTCCACTACTTCGGCGAAGGCGTTTCGACCTACTCCGACCTGTTCTCCGAGCCGTGCATCCTCCCGGGGCTTCGGTAACGGGCATCCCGGTGCGGACACGGTCGTAGTTGCGCAGCAGCACGACGCCGCTGCGCGAGCGCCCGCTTGCCGTCCGGGACGGCGTTTGGCAACTTGATCGCCAGCGACGAGTGGTACATGGGCGAACTGCACGAGATCCTCTGGTCGCTTTGCCGGCGGCTGCCCAGCGATTTCGCTCCCTATGGCGAGCGCGATCGCGACACGGCCGATCCGTGCGCTGACTGCTCCTGTGGGTGCCGCCACTACGTTCCTCTGAGTGGCGAATTGGGTGCCGACTGGGGAGTCTGTGCCAATGCGAACAGCCCGCGCGCCGGTCTACTGACTTTCGAACACCAAGGTTGCCCGCACTTCGAATCGGAGACTGGACGTGCAGGTGCCGATGCACCTGCGCCACCGACCGTTGCGCCGACCGACCCACCGGATGCGCCGCGAAAACTCGAGATTGACTTCGAAGAGCTGCTTTTGGCCGTCGACGGTTCCGGTGGTGAGCTCGGCAACTCCATGGACAACTATCTCGACACCAAGACCGGCGAGATCATCCAACTGAATGACAACTTCGAGGACGTGGCGGAACTGCGCGAACGGATCGCAGCCGGTCCTGATGATCGCTATCAGGTCATCGAGTCACTCGAATCGCGCGACCAGTTCCGCATCATGGAAGAGTTCGCCGGGACTCGTCCGGACTCACGGTTGCAGGCCCGATTGCACCAGGCGCTCTCTCGCAACCGACCGTTCCGCAGCTTCAAGGACGCGGTCAACTCCGACCTCGACCTGCGCGCCCGATGGTTCGAGTTCCACCACGACGCCCTCGCCCGCCATGCCCGCGAGTGGTTGGAGGCCCTCGGAATCACGGTGAAACCATCGCCCCCTCCGCCGGCGTGAGCGCGGCCGCCCACGAGGAAACGGACCGAAACTGTGCCGGCCACCGCTCCTCGTCACTTCCCGCAGCGGAACGACCAGTGGAACGGGTCCGAAAACGGCGCGTCCAGCTCGACCTTCAAGGTCCCCGTGACTGTGTAGGCGCCGCCCGACCGCAGCGGCGTCCGCGCGATCAGGCACCATGCATCCTCGGGGGCGAGCTTGGGGTTGGTCGGATCGGTGGGCGTGGAAAGGCGGCACGGGACGATGGTGCCGCTCGCGCCGCCGGAGCGGAGCTCGAGCTCGACGGTGGCGCGCGTCGCGAAA
>CAYRQC010000555.1:0-2857 GCA_964426265.1 uncultured Phycisphaerales bacterium
GCAGGTGCTGCCGGTCGGGGTGCCGAAGGTGATCGTCAGCCCGCTCGCGTCGGGACGGCGGATCTTCCACCCGTTCGTCGGGATCCGCGATGTCGTCGTCATGCACTCGGTGATCGACATCCTCGGGATCAATCGAGTGAGCACCCTGATCTTCGATCAGGCGGCGGGGGCGATCTGCGGGATGGTGAAGGCGATGGCGGGGCGCGTTGCCCTAACGACGTCCGCCTCCTTCCACCCCCGCGTCGTCGCGATCACCATGCTCGGCAACACGACCAAAGCGGTCGAACGAATGAAGCCGAAGCTCGAAGAACGCGGTTTCGAGCCGATCATCTTCCACTCGAACGGCGTCGGCGGCGCGGCGATGGAAGAGATGATCTGCGAGGGGCAGGTCGACGCGGTCCTCGACTTCACGACCGATGAGCTGACCGATCACCTGGTCGGCGCGTTCCACGACGCCGGCCCGAACCGGCTCGAGGCGGCGGGCGCGCGCGGGCTGCCACAGGTCGTCGTGCCGGGGTGCGTCGACTTCTTCGTGCAGGGGCCGCGGGCGTCGATCCCGGAGAAATGGAAGGGGCGCGCCGCCTACTTCCACAACCCGGCCTTCACGCTGCTGCGGACGAGCCGCGAGGAGATGCTCACGGTGGCGAGCCAGATGGCGGCGCGGCTCAACGCGGCGCGCGGGCCGGTCGCGGTCGCGATCCCGGCGGCCGGACTGTCGATCGCCAACAAGCCGGGCGGCGAGTTCTGGGACCCGGAGAGCGACGCGGCGTTTCGGGCGGCGCTCCGCTCGGGACTGAAAAAAGAGATCCGCGTCGTCGAGGTCCCTGCTCACATCAACGACGAGGCCTTCACCGATCGCGTGCTCGAACTATTCTTCGCGACGGTCGGCTGACCGAGGAGTGCCCGACGTTGACGACGACCTCGAATTGACCCTCGACCCCGCCCATCTACCTGCCTACGAAATCTGAGGACTCCCCATGCCCTTCAACCCCGTCTCATGGTGCCACGCCGAGCTCTGCGTCCCTGACATCCAGGAGTACCTGAAGGAGAAGGACATCATCCTGATCCCGATCGGCGCGATCGAGCAGCACGGCCTCCACCTGCCGCTCGTCACCGATGCGGCGCAGGCGTGGGAGATCACGCGGCGCGCGGCGGCGAAGGCGCGGGTGCTCTTCACGCCGGTGCTCTGGTACGGCTACTCGCCTCACCACCTTGGCCACGTCGGCGAGGGGACCGGGACGATCACGCTGCGTGCGTCGACGTTGCACGCGATCCTGAACGACATCGTGCGCAGCTTGTTGCATTCGGGCTTCAAGAAGTTCGTCTTCGTCAACAACCAGGGCTCGAACATCAAGGTGATCGACCCGATCCTGCGCCAGCTCCATTACGACACGGGCGCGTTCATCTGCATGAGCAAGCTCTATGCGGAGCGCTACATCGGCATCATCAAGGAGGTGATGGAGAACCCGCCGGAAGAGACGCCGGGATGGCATTCGAGCGAGCTCGAGACCTGCCAGATCCTGGCCCACAACGAGAAGCTCGTCCGCATGGATCGCGCGATCAAGGAGCTCTGCCACGCACCGAAATGGCTGCCGCCCGGCTTCAAGAAGACCGACGGCTCGCCCGACGTGCAGTTCAAGGGCTTCGAGTACTTCGTCTTCCCGATGGAGCATCGCGACTTCTCCGACACCGGCACCATCGGCAACCCGCTGCGCGCCACCAAGGAGAAGGGCGAGCGGACGCTCGAGCTCTACTCCGACCACCTCGCCGGCGCGCTGAAGGAGTTTGAGAAGATCCCGGTCGAGCTGCGGCCGGGCGTGCAGGAGTTCGTCGAGCGGGCGCTCTGAGCCGTGCCCGGCTGCTCCTTCTTTCCTTCTTTCGCGCGCTCCTGAAACAGGACACCGGATGTCCAACCGTTCCCTTCTGCTCGAGGTGATCGTGAGCGAGGTCGCCGACATCGTCGGTGCCGGCGACGTCACGGTCCGCGAGGTCGATCGGCTCGCCTACGCGCAGGACTACTACTGGGTCGGCCAGATGTGGCTCGACCGCGGGCAGCAACCGCCGCGCCCCGACCTGATCTGTTATCCCGAGTCGACCGACGAGGTGAGCCGGTTGATGAAGCTCGCCACGCGCCACCGGATCCCGGTGATCCCGTACGGCGGTGGGAGCGGCACGCAGGGCGGCATCGTGCCGCTCTACGGCGGGATGGTGCTCGATCTCAAGAAGATGAACCGCGTGGTGCGGCTCGACGAGCAATCGCTCACGGTGCGCGCGCAAGCCGGCATCAATGTCACCCACTTGGAAGAGCAGCTCAACCGGCGCCAGCTCACGTGGGCGCACTACCCGGCGTCGGGCGCGGTGGCGACGCTCGGCGGCTGCGTCGCGGCGCGCGGCACGGGGACGATCTCGACCAAGTACGGCAAGGCCGAGGACATGGTCGTCGCGCTGCAGATCGTGCTGCCGTCGGGGAAGGTGATCGAGACGTTGCCGACGCCCAACCACGCGTGCGGGCCGGGGCTCATGCAGCTCTTCGTCGGGGCCGAGGGGACGCTCGGCGTGATCACCGAGGTGGTGGTGCGACTCGATCCGCTGCCGGCGGTGCGGCGGTTCCGCGGCTACCTCTTTGTGGACTTGGCGTCGGCGCTCGAAGCGGGGCGGCGAATCATGACGCGGAGGCTGCGGCCGTGCACGCTGCGCCTCTACGATCCGCCGTCGACCAAGAAGTTCGTGAAGCGAGTGCTCGATCTCGACGTCGAGGGGTCGTTCCTGATCACCGGGTGCGATGGCGAGCCCGAGATGGTCGAGATCGAGGAGCGGCTGATCGCACAGATCTGTGTGGAGCTCGGTGGCAAGGACG
>CAYRQC010000556.1:0-7027 GCA_964426265.1 uncultured Phycisphaerales bacterium
GTCGATGACGACGGCAACGGCTATGTCGACGACATCCACGGTTACGACTTCGCCTACGGCGACAGCACGCCGAACGACAACTACGGCCACGGCACGGCGTGCGCCGGGATCATCGCGGCGGTGCAGGACAACGCGATCGGCGTCACGGGTGTCGCGCCGAAGTGCCAGCTCGCCGGCATCAAGGCGGCGAACGACTCGGGCTACTTCTACGACTCGGCCAACGTGCCAGCCTTCCTCTACTGCGCCGACATGGGCTTCAAAGTCATCTCGATGAGCTTCTTCTCCGACGACGTGACGCCCGCCGAACGCGACGCCGTCGACTACTGCTGGAGCCACGACCTCGTGCTGGTCGCCGCAGCCGGCAACTCGACGAGCGTGATCCCCTACTACCCCGGTGCCTACGAGCATGTGATCGCCGTTGCGGCGACCGACTCCGCCAACAATCCGGCGTGGTTCACCGACTACGGAAGCTGGGTCGACGTCGCCGCGCCGGGCGTCGGCATTCCGACCGTGACGATCTACAACGGCTACACGACCGGCTTCGCCGGCACCTCGGCGGCGACGCCGCACGTGGCCGGGCTCGCCGCGCTGCTCTTCTCCGCGAACCCGTCGGCCACCAACGCGGACGTCACCGCCGCGCTCGAGGACACGGCCACTCCCACCGTTTGGCCCGGTTGGGGCGAGGCGACCGGCTACGGCAAGATCGACTGCGATGCCGCCGTCGATCGCGTCAATGGCGTGACGAGCGGCAGCAAGCCGGGTCGCTTCCTGTTCGCAGCACCGGTGGGCGGCGATGCGAGCAACCCGGCGCTCGGCTTGTTGACCCGCCGGATCCCGGCGGTCCGCTTCTACGGGGTCGGTCTCGAGAAGCCGAACGCCGTCGTCGTGCACAACGGCCGGCGTCGCATGCCAATCCTGCAGCAGCAGCGACGGAGCGTGACCGCAGCCCTCCTCGCGCCGACTCTGCCGGTGCCCTATGCCTTCTCGCGCAAGTACTCGCTCGAGGTGAACGGGTCGGTCGTCGGTGACTTCATCTGGGACGACGGGCCTGGCCTGACCTATGCGCCGACCGACGTCGGAACCTACAGCGCGGCGCTGGTCGGTGGCTGGAGTGAGATCTATCGCGTTGACGGCTCGCTGCTCACCTGCGACGACAACGGCTACGGCGGCATCTACTGCGAGATGCCGGTCCGCAAGGTGGCACCGAAGAAGCCCAGCTCGATCCAGGTCGACTTCACTCGCGCCTACACCGGCTGCACCGGTGGCACCGAGACGCTCTATCTCTACGACTGGAGCACCTGGAGCTACCCGTACGGCAGCTGGCTCACCGTCTGGTCGCGCTCGATCACCGGCACCAGCCAGCAGACCGCGACGACGACGATCACCACCGATCCCGACCACTACATCGATGACGAAGGGACCATGTACTTCGTGCTTTCGACGAGTGGCGCCACGTCGAGCGGGCAATTGCAGGCGGATGCGTTCCGGGTCACCGTTCACTGATCGGCGGGGCCGTGCTTCTCGGCGGATTGTTTCTCGCACCTTCGTGGGCGGTGCTCGGCGCCGTCTGCGCCGGTGCTCCGGTCGACGGCACTTCACTCGACGAGCAGCTCGCCGCGTCGCGTTCCGCGCACCGGATCGTCGCCTTCGTCGCCGGTGGCAAGGAGTTGCTACTCGAAGGCACCACGACCATGAACGGCCTCACCGGAGCCTGGACACTGCGAGTGGCGCCCGATGGCCGATTCGTCACGGCGGCGGCCACCCGGTTGCAGGAGCGAGACGGCTTCGACGGCAGCCGGACTTGGCACGTCGATCCGAGCGGGCTCGCCCGCTTCACGACGTTCGAGGCGCGTGAGCACCTCCTGCTCCGTGTCGCGACGAGCTGCGGTCTCTGGTGTGCACCAAACGGGCCGCTCGTGCCGTTGCGCCTCGATCCGCCAGCGGTGACGAGCGCGGAGAGCGCGACGAGCACGACGTGCATGGTGAGTGCGCTTTGGTTGCGGGCCAAGGACGGCGTCGTCGAGTCGCAGCTCGCGCTCGACGCCGCAACGTCGCTCCCGTCCGCTCTCACGCTCGACCTCTACCGCGGCCGCGAGCAGTGGACCTTCGCCGGCTGGGACGACGTGGCGGGCGGGCCGCGCGTCGCGCACGAGCTGGTGATCGACGACGACGGCCAACAGAGCTCCTGGCGAGTCGACGACGCGCGGCTCGTCGACCCCGATCCCGCCGCGTTCGCCTTTCCGGCGACGCGTCCCGACGATGTCGAGTTTGCGGCGGCGCTGCCTTCGCGAGTGCCGGGGAAGCTCGCGCCCTCCGGCCACCTCCTGGTCCACGCGCAGATCGACGGTGCGGACCATGGCTGGTTTGTTTTCGACAGCGGCGCGGGCCAGATGGTGCTCGCACCGCGACTCGCGCGCGCTCTCGCGCTCGAGCCGTTCGGGGAGTACTGGCTCGGTGGCGCCGGCGCGGGCCGTACCGCCGGGCACTTCTTCCAGGCGCACGACTTCTCGATCGGTCCGGTGACGATCAAGGAGCCGCGTTTCGGCGAGCTCGATCTCGACAGTCTCTCGGCTTCGTTCGGCGAGAAGGTCGTCGGCATCTGCGGCTACGACCTGCTGCAGCGCGTCGTCGCGAGTGTCGACATGAAGCGTGGCACGGTCGATCTCTTCGATCCGGCGACCTTCCAGCGCGACGGCGAACGGGACGGCGCGCGCGAATCATCCGTCACCTGGCGGCCGCTCCTCCTTCACGGCAACCATCCGCACGTCACTTGCACCTTCGCCCACGATGGCGACGAAGAGGGGGTCTTCCGGCTCGACACCGGTGCCGCGCGGGTCAGCGTGCTCTTTCATTCGCCGTTCGTGAAGCAGCTCGGTCTGCTTGCGGAGCAGACGACGGCGCCGTTTCGCGGGCTCGGCGGTGTCGGCGGCGAGTCGGCGGCGCGCATCGGCACGGTGCCGTGGTTCGAGATCGGCGGCGTCACCATCGACGAGCCGCGCGTGATCTTCATCGAGGACCAGCGCGGCGCCCTCGCCGATCCGTGGACGGCCGGCACCATCGGTGGCAGCTTCCTCGACCGTTTCGACCTCATCTTCGACTACCCGCACGATCGCGTCGGCTTCGTGCCGCACGCCGCGGGGAAGTGAGCGGGCGTTCACGGCTGCTTCTTCGAGAGGATGACGAGTCGGAGGCCGTTGCTCGGGACCGGCAGCTCGAGCGTCACGTTGCCGTGCGCCGCATCGCGAGTGATCACCACGCCGGACGGATCGAGGCGCGCGGAGGGCGGTGTGAGGAGCTGCGCCAGCTCGTCGTCGGTGAACTCCGCGCGCGGACCGGCGGCGAGCAGCGGCTTCACCACGCGGAACGGCGAGCCGTGATCGCGGTCGATCGCGAGGAGCTCAGTCACGGCGAGCGATGCGGCCCGATCGGCCACGAGCGAGCTTCCGCGAAGCGTCACGCGACACGGTCGCTCGCGCGCGTCGCGGCTCTCGAGATCGAGCGGATCGTGTCCGTAGAGCAGCACCAGGATCTCGTCGCCGACGACGCTGCAGAAGCCGCTCGTGATCGGCGCGCGCGTCGCGTCGTCGGTGGGATCGGCTGAATCGACGGGATCGCGGCGGCCCGTTGGCCGCAACGGCGTGAGCACTGTCCCCAGGCGCGCCGTGCAGGCCAGGAAGCCGACGATGTCTTTCGCGATCGTCGACTCGTGCAGCGCGCCGTCCGCCGCGCGGCTCGTCACGGTCGACGCGAGCACCGGGACGCCGGAGAAGTTGCTCTCGGACGGGAAGACGGTGAGGAGCGCCTCGTGGCCGCGGAAGCTCGGCTCCTGTTCCGCGAGCTCCACGATGCGGCGCGTCCAGTCGGCGGCCCACGTCGGCCAGTAGCCGTTGCCGAGGAAGAGGTCGTGCAACGCCGGATCGTCGCCCGGGTTCCACTCCGGATCGGACTCGAAGGCATCCACTCGCAGCGCCTTGAAGAAGGGTGCGTCGATCGCCATCGCGATCTGTTGCGCGCGCGCGAGCTGGGCGACGGCCGCGGCCGCGTGCTTGTACTGGTGGAGCGAGATGAAGTCGCACGGCGAGCCGCGGCCGCCGTTGGCGGCGGCGAGCGCCTCGACCCGCCGCGAGCGTGATCCGAGCAGGCGCGGCTCGGCGAACGCGGCGTTGAGCTCGATGGCCGCGTCCCCTTGATCGAGCGGCGAGCAGTGGGCGAGGAAGCGATGGAGCAGCGCCGGCTCCGGCGCGAGCGCCCCCAGCTCGAGCCCGCCGACGCGCACGCGCGCCGAGTCGAGACCGCGCTCCTCGAAGGCGCGCAGGATCGCGTCGACCGTGACGTCGTAGAAGGCGAGGAACTCCTCGTCCGTGCCGCTCCAGAAGAGCGGCCGCAGATCGGGCTCGTTGCCGACCGACCAGAGGAAATCGAAGCAGGTGGCGCCGTAGCGCTGGATCAGGTGATCGGTCACGGCGCGCACGAACGCGTGCCACTCGACCGGATCCTTCGGCGGCTCGACGCGGCCGGGGACGCCGCTGCGCGAGAGGTCGCACGGCACGCGATCGAAGTCGACGACGAGCCGGCGACCGAAGCGGCCGTGCACGAGATCCCACTCATGGTCGAGACGATCGAACCAGAGCGCAAGCGTGCCGTGTGGCCGAAGCTTGACGAGGCGCGTGATCTGGTGGCGGAAATGGCCGGGGGTGGCGGGAGCGTCGGGAGTGGCGTCTGCGGTGGGTGCGAGACGCCACTCGTTCGCGAGAGAGCGGCGGTGCTCCAGTGGGAGTGTCGACTCGGCGGTGACGTCGAACGCGGGGCGGAGCCGCAGCGATTGGGTTGCCTCGTCGACGGCGACGACTTCGAACGGACGCGATTCGGCGTCGTCGACCAGCAGCACCTCGCAGCCCGCCGGGAAGTCGGGAACGAGCGGACGACCACCGTGGGCGGTGTGAAAGGCTGCTTCGGGTAGCGGCGCGACGACGACTTCGAGAGTGCCGGCGGCCGCGGTCACCGCAGTGACCGCGCGTGTCTCCTGCTCGCGGACGAGATTCGGATCGCCGTCGAAGAAGGGATTCGTCCAGTAGTCACCGCAGAGCGGCCAATCGCGTTGCAGAGAGAGCGCGGCAGGTCGTGGTGGCGGGCCCGGGAGCGCGGCAAGCAGCTCATACATCGGGAGCTGATGCGCAAGCTCGCTGGTGTCGAAGCTCGGCTTGAGGAGACCGGAGAAGACGCGCTGCTCCATCGCAACCGGCGCCGCGAGGTCGCCCGTGAGCTCGACGACCCTCACGTCGGGCACGCCGCGCGTCGTGAAGTCGAACCGTGCCGCGCCATGGTCGAGCGTCAGCCCCTGTTTCGAGCGTGCCGAGACGACGACGTGGTAGCAGGTGGCGGGCGCGAGCGGAGCGGCTGGCACTGCGTAGATCCCGAGGCGCAACGGGCCGCTCGCGAAGAATCCGGTGGCGAGCGGGCGGACGAAGCCGGTGGCACCGCCCTGGAACGTGCCATCGCGCAGCAGCTCGATCGGTCGCGCCTCCGCATCCGTGACGAGCGAAAGCGCGACGGTCGCCGGATCGATGTCATCGTCAGCAGTGCCAGATTCGAGCTCGAGCCAGACGGTGGTCGCGAGCGGAGCGCCGCTGCTGCCGGGGGCCGGCCGCGGCGTGGTCTTGACCGCGCCCGGCCAGACCTCGCGCACGAGATGGGGCGGTGTCTGCACGGCGAGCCACGCCGCGACCAGCGGGCAAACGACCGGAATCACAGCAGCACGCCGCGCCGCACGCTCACCGCCGAGCCATCCGCCACGAACGCGGAGAGCGGCGGCTCCCGCAAGAAGGGAGCGAGCCGCGGGCCGTAGAGCGAATCGAAGTCGGCGTCGGCGGCGCCGTGTTGCGCTCGCCACACCTTCCAGCGCGGATGTTCGACCTGGTACTCGACCGTGGTGCCCTTTCGCTGCCGCGCATAGCCCCAGTAGTGCTCCGTGATGAACTCCTCTTGCGAGCCAGGCTCGGTCGCCGCGGGCTCACCGGTGACCGTGGCCGCAAGCTGATTCCAGCGACCGCGATCATGCCATTCGTAGCTCACGCGACCTGGTAGCAGGGCGTGATGGTGCATCGGCAGCGCGACGTAGTTCTCTCCGTAGACCGCGCGCGCCACCCACGCGATCGCCCGCCGCGGCACGATCTCCTTCACGAAGACGACCGCGCGCCGGACCTCCCCCGCGACGACGCGGCGCACATAGAAACGCAGGTTCACCTCATCGAAGTCGGTGTGCCACGGGATCGGCACCCCTAGCACCCGCGTGTGCAAGAACCGGAAGCCAACCAGGCTCATGAGTATGAGATCGCCGAACCGATCGAGCTCGGTGCCGGCGGGTACCAACGGCTGCAACGCCTCGGGCGCCACCGCGAAGTTGAGCATCACGAGCGCTCGCCACTCGGCGGTCAGGAAGACGGGCGGGGGCATCGATCACAGGCCAAGAGGTGACTCTCGGTGGTCAGCTCGACATTCGCTTGAAGTGAGCTGTTCAATGCTCGCGGCGCTGCGAACGCTTTCTTGGTGTTCGAGTCTTGGTGCGCTCCAGATTTGCGACGTCGAGGTCGCCCGTGCTGCGCGGCTCACCGTGGATCGAGACGGCGAACCCGCCGACGACGAGAAACCGGGCTCCCGTAGCAGACAACTCGCGCAACAGATCGGCAAAGTCCGGGCTGAGGAACGGCGTATCCGGCGAGTGCATAGGCCTCCACACTCATTCGCCAAGTTGCATGGATTCGCTCTTCGGGCGTAGTCGATGCCCAAAAGTCGGCGTCGAACGAGCCGTCATCCTCGCCGAGGCGAATCTTGCGGGTGACGATGGTCCTTGGGACTTTGTTTTCGACGGCTGACTTGCGCGCTCCTGACTTCGAAGTCGCGGCACTCCTGGATTTCATGGGTACCTCGCCGAACCAATCGGATCGATGTCGTTCTACGAGATGGGGGCGTGCCCGGCCATCTCTCGAGATCGCGCATGCTGAAGAAGAGGGGCGCCGCGGGCCCGCCG
>CAYRQC010000557.1:0-5058 GCA_964426265.1 uncultured Phycisphaerales bacterium
GAGCACTCGGGTCCGCCCGGACCGGTACTGCCGCCGCGTCGCTGCCCGGGGACCGGAGCCACTCCCCTGTAATCTTCGCGTCACGCGATGGCTCCGGCGGCGCAGCTCAGCGCGAAGCCGGTTCGGACAGTGGTGGCAGCAGGTGCTGCTCGAACAGGAAGTGCGCGAGCTCGTCGGCCACGCGTCGGCAGCCTTCGTCGTTCAGGTGGACGCTATCGACGTAGAGCCCGACCTGCCCGGCGAAGCACTGGAGCAGATCGAGCACCGGCACGCCGAGCTCACTTCCGGTCTCGCGCGTCGCGATCTGGTAGGGGGTCGGCGGTTGGAGATCGCGACCCGCTTGCTGCTCGAGCTGCCAGCGAATCGGCCAGACGAGGAAGACCGGTTGCGCGCCGAGCCGCCGCGCTTCGGCCGCGATGGCGCGCAGGTTGTCGCGGAACTCCAGGTTCGGGACCCGCTGCCGCCGCGACCCGGTCGCGTCGGCCGCGAGCACCTCGATCTCGTCTCGCCGGAGCGCACAGCCGAGCAAGCGATAGAGCGAGAGATGCGCGAGCGCGCCATCGAGGCGTGCGGACGGCTTCGAGAGCAGCGCCCGCGACTCGCGATCGGTGCGGCACTGCCCGTGGCCACGCTCGTCGTGATGCGCGTGATCCCAGTGGAAGGCGTCATTGATGCCGAACGCCACGGTGACGATCGCGGGATGGATCCGTTCACCGTCGCGCGCGAGCAAGCTGCGCCCCTGGTCGCTCGACCAGCCGAACACGCCGCCGTTCCACACCTCGACCAGGCGGTCGTTCCAGGTCTTGGCGAGCAGCGCCTCGAGCCGTTGCGGGTAGCTGTCGGCCATCCGGACGCCGATTCCGTAGGCGCATGAATCACCGAGACAAAGCACCCGCAACGTGTTCGGTGGCGCGGCGAAGCTCCGCTCGGGATCGCGATAGCCGAGGGAGTTGCTGCAGCTGTCGATCCACAGCGGCGGATACCACGGAACATCGTGCACGCCGGGCCGCAGCTTCCAGATCAGCTCGGGATCCGACTCGAGAAGACGATCGACGTCGTGGAAGCCGCCGGCGTCGATGAGGTGATCACGGAACGTCCCGAACTCGCCGTCCGCGCGAACGAGCTTCGGGTCGCTCGCCAGCGCCGCACCCTCGATCAGCCGCGCGACACCTTCCAGCGCCGCGAGCACGATCAGCGTGACGCTCGCACCCACGACCGGTTTCCTGAATCGCAGCGGCTGAATCGACGGCTCCTCGCTCCGAATTCGAGAATGTTACCGGTTCCAACCAGAGCGCGTCAGGCAGAGCTCTCACTCGGCGGCGAAAGCAGCTTGGACGCCGGCGCAGCGGGCCGTCACTCGTCGAAGGTGTGCTCGGTCATCTGGCCGGGCTCGACGACGACGGTGGTGGAGCGGGCGGGCGACTTGCCGTCCAACGTGGTGACGACCACACTCCATCCGCCCGCATGAAGAGCGTCGAACTCGCCGACGCCATCGGAGTCGGTGCGCAGCTCGCGAGTCGTTTCGCCCGACGTGATCGCGACGCCGGCGTTCGCGATCGCCCGGTGTGTTTTGGGGTTGCGCACGAGGACGCGCAACGCACCCGCCGTCGCCATGCGGATCACGATGCTCGGCGCAACCTCGGCGGCGACGACTCGAAGCGGCGGTGACGCCTGCGCGACTTGGAGATCACAGGAGGCGACGACGCACCAGAAGCCGGGCGGGACGCCGTCGATGCGGAAATGGCCGGCGGTGTCGGTGGTGAGTTCCACTTCCGCGGCGTCGGACGTCAGGGTCGTCAGCGACGCGAGCCAGGTCGCGGGGCGGCGCGCACCGTCGGCGGTGGTCGCTTCGAGGTGAAGCACGGCGCTCGCGAGCGGCGCGGAGTCAGCCTCGCGCACGACGATGCCTTCGAGCGTGCCGCCGTCGAGCTGGAGATCGACGCGCAGCGCGCCGCTCGCAGGGACGCTGACGAGGCGATGAGTGAGCGCCGGCGCGGGCGCACTCGATGCCGCGACCATCCAGCGGCCGGCCTGGATCCCGCTCATCTTCCAATGGCCGGCATCGTCGGTGTGGACCTTGCGAACGGCCGTGAAGGGCAAAAAGTCGCGCGCCTCGTCAACCGGGCCCGCCATCACGAGCGCCGCAGCGACCGCCTTGCCCGCGCGGGTCACCCACCCTTCGAGCCACGGGTTTTCGTCATCGCGGAAGTCGACGCGGACGGTCGCTCCTTCCACCAGAGCGATCCGTTTGCCGCGCGCAAGGCGCTCGCGCAGATCGTCGACGCCGAGCGACCCGGACCAGCGCGCTTCCTGGCGCATCACGTCGTCGACCCGCCGCACCAGGGCTGCGCCGGCCGGCACCTTCTCGATCCGGTACTCGCCAGCGCGCCCCGTCTCGGTGTGGAACCAAACCCCGGCGAGCGCGAGCGACTGCAGCTCGATCGTCTCGCTCACCACTGGTTCGCCGCGTTCGTCGATCACCGTCCCTTCGACCGTGCCACCGGCGCCGACGACGAGGTCGCCCAGATCGTGGCACTCGCCCGGCTCGAGCACGAGCCCGGCGATACCGATCGGCGCGAAACGCGGATCGTCGACGTGGACCTGCCATGCACCGGGGCCGAGGTGGTCGAGCTCGAAGCGACCGTCCTCACCGCTCTTCACCGTGCGACCGAGCACATCGAACATCATTCGGGCACTCTCGCGACGGGCCGCGTTCCGACCACGGAGCACCCCATGGAGACACTCCTCGTCGTCGTCCGCACTGAGCAGGTGCAGCTTGGCCGCCGCGACCGGAGTGTGGTCGCTCGCGGTGACCACGCGGCCGACGATGCGGGGAGCAGGTTCGAGCAACAGATCGATCCCGGTGATCGCCTCGCCGCCGCGCACCTCGAACGGATCGGAGCGACCGACCTGCGCACCGGCCGCGCGGGCGTACACCCGAAAACGCCCGGGCTGCACGCCTTCGAGGAGGTAGGCGCCGTCGCCGTCGTGTCCCGCGACGGAATCGTCGTCGAAGCCGACGTTCGTCCAGGCGTCCCAATCGGCGTCGCCGATGGTGACGTGGACGTCGTGGATCGCCTTCTCCGAGCCCACCATGCGCACGCTTCCGGCGACGCGGGCGACTGCCTGCAGTTGCAGCACGACCGCGACCGGGGCGATCGCCGGAATTGCGACCGCCTCGATCTCCGTGTCGACGAATCCCTCGGCCCAGACGCTGAGCTGCCACTTACCTGCGGGGATACCTGTGAGCGTGCAACGCCCGTCGTCGCCCGACTCGACGCGCGGGTATCCCGTCTTGTACTGCGGCCCTTGGACCTCGAGGTCCAGCTCCGCGCCGCGGATCGGCGCGCCAGCGGAGTCGTGAACGACGCAGGGCAGCTCGAAACCGCGTTCGAGCTGGATCACCACGTCGCGGATCTCCTCGCCGGCAACCAGCGCGAGGTCGACACCCTTCGGCGGGAAGCCTCGCTTGCGGGCGGTGAAGGAGTGCTGAGTGGGTGGCTCACCGGTGACGCGGAAGCGGCCGGAGTCGTCGGTCCGGATCGGCCGTCGAGGCGTGCGCTTCCAAACGGCAAGCCACGGCTTGCGTTCGAGCAGGTTGCCGACGATCGTGCACGCGACGAGCGCCGCCGCGATCGGCTCACCGTCCGGACCGAGCACGATCCCGGAGACGGCCGCGCCCCGATCGAGGACGACGTCACCGAGCTCGAGTGTGGTGACCGCCGGTTCTTGCGTCTCGCTGGCCCAATCGAGAAAGGCGTCGTGCAGCACGCGCACGATGAACGGGCCGCGGTTCGCCACCGCCGGCAGCTCGAAACGGCCGTCGCGATCGGAGGCCGTTTCCGCGAGCGGCGCCGGATCGGCGGCGATCGCGGGATCGGTGTCGTCGTAGTAGTCACCACGCCGGAACCCGGACACCCGGTTCTCGCGCACCTCTCCCGCCTGGAGGAAGACGCGCGCGCCGTTCACCACTCCGCCGCCCGACTCGACGATCCGGCCACGCACCACGACCGTCGGAAGTGTGCTCGGATCGGACGGATCTGGCGCGCGCACGCGGGTGGTGATCGGGTTCGCGCTGGCGTCGGCTTCTGCGTTCGGCTTTGCGTCCGTTCCCGCAGCTCCTGCAGTTCCTCCCGATTTCGCCGGCGTCGCGCCGGTCGACAGCCCGGGATTGCCGCCAGGCTCCGACCACACCACAACCAGGAGCACGGCGACGAGGCACGCGGCCAACACACCCACCAACCCCAGCTTGCGCGATGCGCGACTCATGTCGGTTTTCCCCGCAGTGCTCCCTCGATGAGCAGCGGGGAAATACACGTCGCCAGCACGAGTCGACCCATCCATCGTCGACGGCTCAGGACTGGGCCTCCATTGCACCGCGCGACCGGGCGTCTCTTCGACTTGTCGTCGCCGGCGCTACTGCAGCGGCTCGAGATCGGGGTTGCTCCGCCCCATATAGCCGATGCGACCGAGCAGCGAGCTCTTCGAGTCGCTCGTGGAAAAGCTCTTGCGTGGGCTCTCCTTCGACTCCGTGTAGGCCCAGTCGGCGCGATAGATCCACGGGTCCTGCGAGCACGCCTCGATCAGGCTCTTCCAGCCTTTCTGCGCCTTCTCTTTCTGGCCGGCGTGCCAGAACGCGAGGCCGTCGAGGTAGCGCGCTTCAGTCGCCCGGTTGCTTGTGCCGGGAATGCCCTTCAATGACGCATGCACCGCGCCGAACTCCTTGCTGGCGAGCTGGTGCCACGCGCGCTCGACGCGGGCGTCGTCCTCGAGATCGGCGCCGACGACCCGCGCGAGTGCGCTCTCCATCGCCGGCCAGTCGCGCGCGAGCCTGCAGAGATGCGCGAGCAGCAGTGACTCCGCGGCGCCGCTCTCCTTCGCGAGCAGCGCTCGCGCGGCCTCGACATCCCCGAGGTCGAAGAGCAGCGACGCGCGCTCGAGCGGCGTGCCCGACTGGGTGAGCTTCTGCTCATCCGCCGACGGCTTGTTCCAGTCGGGATGCTCCGCGAGCAGGTCCGCTAGTGACTTCAACATGGTCGCTTCGCTCGCGTAGTTGTC
>CAYRQC010000558.1:0-2698 GCA_964426265.1 uncultured Phycisphaerales bacterium
GCGGAGTCGGTGAGCGTGATTGCCGCCCTCGAGGCCGTCGTGCGTGGCCGTGACGAGATCGACGGCACCGACATCGACAACACCGGCTCGAGCCTGCTCTTCTTCACGCCCGGCATCGGCATCGACGTCACCGAGCGCATCGCGCTCGACGCTTCGGTCCGTATCCCGATCTGGCGCAACGTCACGCGCGAGCAGCTCGTCCCGGGGCCGCTCTGGACCGTGGGGGTGCAGGTGAGGTTCTGAACCGTTCTCCGCGAGTGGTTGTGGATCGGCGCAGCAGTGTGGTGGAGAGCGTCAGCGCAAGTTCTGCGCGCGGCGACTCGCCCGCGCAGTTCATCCCGTTCCGCCCGCGTGCTCCCGGATCTTCTCCAGGAACTGTGGCCCGAGGTCGGCCGCCTTCTTGTCGCCGACGCCCTTGCACGCGCGGAACGCCTCGGGAGTGGTCGGTTTCTTCGACGCGAGCTCGGCGAGCGTGCGGTCGTTGAAGATGAGGTAGGGCGGGACGTTGCGCGCGTGGGCCAGCTCGCGGCGGAACTGGCGGAGCTTCTCGAAGAGCGACTCGTCGACGGGGAGTGACTGCTCGTCGGCGGCGAGGCGCGCGAGCGAGGAGCGGCTCTTCGCCGTCTTCGCGACCTGCGGCACGGCGAAGAGCGTCACGGTGCGTTGGCTCCGGAGGATCTCGCGGCCGCTCGGGGTCACGGCGAGCGTCGGGTACTCACCGTCGGCGACGGCGAGGTGGCCCTGCGCGACGAGCTGGTCGATGCAGTGGCGGATCTCGCGGTTGCTCTGGGTCGCGAGCAGGCCGTAGGTGGTGAGGTGGTGGTGACCGTACTGGCGCACGCGCTCCGAGTCGGCGCCGCGCAACACGTCGGCGATGTGGCTGCCGCCGAAGCGCTGCTCACAACGGATCACGCACGAGAGGATCTTCTGCGCGACCACCAACGCGCAGTCGAGCTGCTTCATCTCGCTGAGGCAGACGTCGCACGCAGCGCAGCCGAGCTCCTTGGTCCACGTCTCGCCGAAGTGCTCGACCAGGAAGCGGTGGCGGCAGGTTGCGCCGCTCGCGAAGGTGAGCATCTCGCCGACCCGGCGCACCGCGGCCTCGACGTCGGCGCTGGCGGCGGGGCTGATCGAGGTGGGGCCGCGCGATGGCGTGCTGCCGGATGCAGGAGCGTCCGCCGCGGCGCCATTCAGCGCGGCCGCCTCGCGAGCGCTGTACTCCAGCAGATTGCGCCAGGAGTGCCAATCGGAGGCCGAGTAGAGCAGGACGCACTCCGCCGGGAGTCCGTCACGCCCGGCGCGGCCGCTCTCCTGCATGTACTGCTCGAGCCCCTTGGGCAAGTTGGCGTGAATGACGTAGCGGACGTCGGCGCGATCGATCCCCATGCCGAAGGCGACGGTCGCGACGACGACGTCGACCTCCTCGCCGAGGAAGAGCTCCTGGTGGCGGTGGCGCGTCTCGGGATCGAGGCCGGCGTGGTAGGGAACGGCGCGCACCCCTTCGCGCTGGAGCTGCGCGGCCCACAGCTCGACGTCCTTGCGGCGGATCCCGTAGACGATCCCGGCCTGGTCGGGGTGACGGCGGATCACTTGCAGGATCTGGGTGAGCAGCTCACTGCGCGGCTGGAAGCGGTAGGTGAGGTTCGGCCGGTCGCAGCTGCCGACCAGCACGGCGGGCTCGCGCAGCGCGAGCTGGCGGACGATGTCGTCGCGCACGGCCGGCGTCGCGGTGGCGGTGAACGCCTGGATCGGGATCTGCGGATGGTCGCGGCGCAGTTGCCCGAGCTGCCGGTACTCCGGGCGGAAGTCGTGGCCCCAATGGCTGATGCAGTGCGCTTCGTCGACGACCAGGCTCGAAAGGCCCGCTTCAAGCAGCTCGGCGACGAAGCCGTCGAGCACGAGGCGCTCGGGCGCGGCGTAGAGGAGCTTCAATTGTCCCGCGAGCAGTTGGCGGCGCACCTCGCGGCGCTCATCCGGCGTCTGCGCGGAGGTGAGCATGCCGGCGGCGACGCCGCTCTCTCGCAACCCGTCGATCTGATCCTTCATCAACGAGATGAGCGGGCTCACGACCGCGGTGACGCCGGTCCGCAGCAGTGCCGGCGCCTGGTAGCAGAGGCTCTTGCCGCCCCCGGTCGCGAGCACGACGAGCGCGTCGCGTCCCGCCATCGCCGCCGCCATCGCCTCGGCCTGCAAGGGTTTGAGCGTCGGGTAGCCCCAGATCCGCTGCACGACGGCCTGCAGCCGCGTGAGGGAATCGCTCTCGAATGCTGGCTCGACCGCTGCGCGCACCGCCGCCCTCCCTCGGACTCCGTCCGTCACCGCGGATAGAGACGTTAGCCGTGTGCGTTGGTGACAGCCGAAACGAGCTGCCGTGAGCGTGGGGCGGCGCGCGATCGGCACGGCCGCCCGGGAGAGCGCGCCGGCGTTGGCGAGCGCGCGATCCGGCTGCGTACGGTGGCGATGGGCGCGCGCCGCTCGCCGCACCGCTGCCGTCCCGCGCGCGGCACCGAACGGTTCACTGCCAGTCGACGTGCACCTCGAGATGACGCGGCGTCGCATCCGTGATCACCAGTGGCTGCGAGCGCGTTCCATGGCCAGGAATCTCGATCGTGAGTGTCCACTCGCCGATCGGGACGACGAGGCCGTTGCCTTGCTGGCCGACCCGATTCGCGCGCGCGACCTCGTGGCCGACGGCATC